>CAYOOU010000020.1:0-18943 GCA_964405635.1 uncultured Piscirickettsiaceae bacterium | reverse complement strand
GGAATTAAAAGAAGCCTAAAATGGAAAGCAGTGAAAACAAAAACCAAGAACAAGAAGTACTAGAACGAATTGACAGCCAGGTAAAAAATAACCCGGTTGTTATCTATATGAAAGGCACACCACAAATGCCTTCTTGCGGTTTCTCTAGCCGTGCGGCTCAAGCCCTACTGGAGACCGGAGAAAAGTTTGCCTTTGTTAATGTATTGGCAGATCCGCTCATTTTTGAATACCTACCCAAGTACCAAGACTGGCCAACTTTCCCTCAGCTTTACATTGACGGTGAGCTACAAGGTGGTTGCGACATTACGCTAGAGCTGGCCGAAAGCGGCGAACTGAAAAAAATGGTGGCAGAAGCTAACGCTAAGCATGCCGCTAAACAGGAAGCGGAAGCTGCTGAATAAAAATTGATTTAAGGTATTATTTTGAAAACGCCAAAACCACCAGCCCTGCCGAGCCCCAAAAGGCAATATTTGATGACAAGGCTGGGACTTTGGCGTTTTTTGTGTTTAGTTTTTGTTTTCTACAAATTCTGGGTTAAGTGGGTATTGGTTAACGATTTTGCAGAAGAGTTCAGCCGTTTTTTCGGTGTCGTAGGCGGCGGAGTGGGCTTTGCTGTTGTCCCACTCGATGCCTGCCAGTTTTACAGCTTTGGCCAGTACAGTTTGACCATAGACTAAGCCTGCTAGGGAGACGGTGTCGAAGGTGCTAAACTTGTGGAAAGGGGATTTGACCTTGGCGCGCTCAGCAGCAGCTTGGACAAAGCCTAAGTCAAAAAAGGCATTGTGCCCCACCAAAATGGCCCGACTACAATCCGTTTCTTTCAGTTGCTGGCGAATGGGCTCAAAGCAGCGTTCGAGAGCCTCTTTTTCAGAAACCGCTAGTCGAAAGGGGTGTGTAGGATCGGCGACGCCAATAAATTTTAGGGCAGACTCATCGAGTTTAGCCCCTTTAAAGGGGATGACATTGGCTTGGTAGGTTTGGTCCCGATGCAATAGTCCGTTGCTGTCCATTTTGAGCGTGACAACAGCGATCTCAATTAAGGCATTGGTTTTGCAGTCAAAACCAGCCGTTTCAACATCGACGACCACTGGCAGAAAGCCACGGAATCGGTCTTTAATATGGGTAATTTTTTCAGACATACGCGAAATTATACCGCTTTAATTAGGACTTTGGAGCGGCGTTGAAAGTTGTAGAGGCTTTTTTTCTCCTTCGGCAAGCTCTCTAGACTGGCAGGTACAAATCCGTGCTCTATAAACCAGTGTTGGGATTGGGTGGTGAGCAGGAAGAGTTTTTGCAGTCCTTCTGTTTTGGCTTGGGCTTCAATGGCATTGAGCAACTGCTCGCCTAAAGCTTGATTTTGATAAGCTGGGTCAATGGCTAAGCAGGCCAGTTCTCCCATTTTTTCCTTGAGATGAGGATAGAGGGCGGCACAGCCAATAATCTGTTGATCTCGCTCTATTACCATAAAGTGCTCAATTTCTAACTCCAAGGCCTCTCGTGAGCGTTTGACCAGAATGCCTTGTTGCTCTAGAGGCTGGATAAGTTGAATAATGCCACCAATGTCTTCACTTTGGGCTGGACGGATCTGGTGGTAGCGATCGGTAAAAATCAAGGTGCCTTTGCCATCTAGGGTAAAGAGGTCGTAGAGCAATGCATCGGGTTCGGTCTGATCCAGCAGGTGAACGCGTTTAATATTGAGGTCTCGAGTAAAGGGTCTGAGAAAGGCCTGTTGTCTGGTGCTGAGTTGAGGCAGCTGCTGTTGCAGCTGAGAGGGGGTGAGTTGTTTGGGTAGATTTTGTAGCTGCTCTGGGTGGCTATACACCATCAGCTTATCGGCTTGCAGGGCTTGGGCGACAGCAATGGCCTGCTCTAAGGTGTTGAGATTAAACAGCTCGCCAGTCAGTGAGTAGGCCAGTGGGGTGAGTAGGGCAATGGCACCGCTGTTAAGGGTTTGATTGAGGGAGTCGGTTTGCAGTTTTCGCAGTCGTCCGGTGTGTTGAAAGTCCACGCCATCAATTACTCCTTTGGGTTGAGCAATGACCCAGTTGCCTGAGAGGAGGGCAATCGGTTTGCTCATGAGTTGTTGGCCTGTGGCATGACTAAAGGCGGCTTCGAGCTGACTGCGAAGTTGACCAACACTCTGCTGTAAGATGGGCAACATGGTTTGGGTGGTAATGCGAAATTGTTGATGGCTCTGCCATGAGAGATTTGCCGCTTGCAAGGCTTGATTAAATTGAGGCGTTGCTCCGGCGGCCAGCACAATTTTAATGTCTAGATTGTGTAGTAGGCGAATGTCTTGAACCAACTGCTGAAGGGCTGAAGGTTGAGCAATCAGAGCCCCTGGCAGGTAGAGCACAAAGGTCTTGCCACGGTGACGCTCCACATAGGGAGTGGCTTGTCGCAAAGTATTAATAAAATCTAATTCAGATTGCTGCATAGATGTGAGAAAATAGGTTAAATTGATGATAGTTAAAAGCTTGTGTTGCCAGTATAACGCAAGCTGCATTTAAGGAGAATAGTATGCCAGAATATCGTTCAAAAACCTCGACTCATGGTCGTAATATGGCGGGTGCCCGTGCCCTTTGGCGCGCGACAGGTATGGGAGATGGTGATTTTGGTAAACCCATTATTGCCATTGCTAACTCTTTTACTCAGTTTGTGCCAGGTCATGTTCATTTAAAAGATATGGGACAGTTGGTTGCCAGAGTGATTGAAGCGCATGGCGGCATTGCCAAAGAGTTTAATACCATTGCGGTAGATGACGGAATCGCTATGGGTCATGATGGCATGCTTTACTCCTTGCCTTCAAGAGATCTGATTGCTGACAGTGTCGAGTATATGTGTAATGCGCATTGTGCCGATGCTTTGGTCTGCATCTCTAACTGTGACAAGATCACGCCGGGTATGATGATGGCCGCGATGCGCTTGAATATCCCTACCATTTTTGTCACCGGTGGGCCGATGGAGTCGGGCAAAACCGTGTTAGGCGGTGAAACGCTAAAGTTGGACTTGGTAGATGCGATGGTAATGGCCGCTGAAGATCAGTGCTCGAATGATGATGTCGATGCAGTAGAGGCTTCTGCTTGTCCTACCTGTGGTTCTTGTTCAGGCATGTTTACAGCCAACTCGATGAACTGTTTAGCTGAAGCTTTGGGCTTGGCATTGCCGGGCAATGGCACCACATTGGCGACCCATATAGATCGTAAACACCTGTTTGAAGAGGCAGGTCGTCGCATTGTTGAAATTACTAAGCAGTATTATGAGCAGGGTGATGAGTCCGTACTGCCTCGTTCAATAGGTTCAGCGAGTGCTTTTAGAAATGCGATGGCATTAGATGTAGCGATGGGGGGGTCAACCAATACGGTTTTGCATCTTTTAGCCATTGCGCATGAAGCGGAAGTCTCTTTTACAATGGCGGAAATCGACAGAATTTCCCGTCAAGTGCCTTGCTTGGTTAAGGTAGCACCAAACTCTAAAATCTATCATATTGAAGATGTGCATCGTGCGGGTGGGATTATGCGAATCCTGGGAGAGTTGGCGCGCGCAGATCTAATAGACTTGGATGTGCCTACGGTTCATGCTTCAACCTTGGGGGCTGCGATAGAGCTGTGGGATATTACCCGAACCGATGATGAAGCGGTGCACACTTTCTTTAGAGCTGCACCTAGTGGGGTAAGAACCACTCAAGCCTTTAGTCAAGATAAGCGTTGGAAAACCTTAGATATGGATCCTGAAAATGGTTGTATCCGTAGCGTAGAGCATGCTTATACCCAAGATGGTGGTTTGGCGGTTTTGTATGGCAATATTGCCCGAGATGGCTGTATCGTGAAGACCGCAGGGGTGGATGAAGAGATCTTTAAGTTTACAGGTAAGGCTCGCGTGTTTGAGAGCCAAGATGATGCTGTCAAGGCTATTCTAGGCCATGAAATTGAAGCGGGTGATGTGGTCATTATTCGCTATGAAGGGCCAAAAGGCGGGCCAGGGATGCAGGAGATGCTCTATCCGACCAGCTATTTGAAAGCAAAAGGTCTAGGCAAGGCCTGTGCATTGTTGACAGACGGTCGATTCTCTGGGGGGACTTCTGGGTTGTCGATTGGGCATGTCTCTCCTGAAGCAGCAGAAGGAGGGAATATTGCTCTGATTGAAGATGGGGATACCATTGTGATTGATATTCCAAATCGCGCCATTGAGGTTGATCTTACTGATGAGCAACTGGCAGAACGGCGTCATGCGATGGAAGAGAAGGGCAAGGATGCATGGAAACCTGCCAAGCCACGAGCTCGTAAAGTGAGTGCCGCCTTAAGGGCCTATGCAGCTATGACGACCAGTGCGGCTCACGGGGCAGTGCGAAATGTTGAACAGATTGAGAGGTAAACGATGTTTGTAGAGAAACTAAGCCCAGAGCAACGGCAGGTCGTGTTTGATATAGCGGTTATGTTGGCGGAAGTCGATAATGATGTTTCTATTGAGGAATTAGATTATCTCAAAAACTTCAGTGATGCTTTTGAGATTCCATTTATGTTGGATCCAATCTCTGAAGATCGACTGGACGATGAATTAAAGTTATTTGATAGTCGTTGGAGTAAAATCATTTTGCTACAAGAGTTGATTAAGCTTTCCTACAAAGATGGCCATTTTGGCAAAGAGGAACAGGACAAAGTCTTCCTTATTGCCCAGAAAATTGGCTTGAATGATGCGGAGTTGATTTTGCGAATTGAAGATTGGGTCAGAGAGGGCTTTAACTGGTTGCATGAGGGTGAAGAGCTTTTGAATGGCTAAAGAGAGCCTTTTTAAGGTTTTTTAAACGACCGCTCAAATGAGCGGTTTTTTATGGGTGCAATAAAAAACCCAGCATTGCCGGGTTTGAGTTGTGTTTAATCTCAGGAGAGATTATTCACGGTAGCTTGGACCATCAATCTCTAGACCATTAGAGATATAAGCTTCAAAGAACTCCAAGTTGCGATACTCTTGGCTTTGAGCCTTAAATGGCTTCAAGCGCATATTTTTCTGACACCCAGTAAAACGACGGTGCAGGGTTCCCAAAGCTTGCCATTTTGCACGGAAAACAGGGAAACCAGTGGTGTGACCAAGGTTTGGAGAAAGAATGTTGGCACGTGCTTTACGACCAGCATTGTAGGTATGGCACTTGGCACACGATAGGTTAAGCTGACCCATTGGGGTGATATACATCTTGCGCCCTGCTTCATAGGCCTTTCTTGCGCCTTCGCTGTTGATCTGAACATTGATTTTCTGACCGCGAGCATTGTAGGCATAGAAGGCACTTAGCTGAGCAATCTTACCTTTTTTCCATTTAAATGGCTTTAAGCCAGCGGCTGTTCGACATTCATTGATTGCACTTTCAAGCGTCTGGACTCGATGCTTTTCTTCTTCATAGTAAGGGAATCTTACTCGAACTTTGCTTACATCAGAGCCAAAGCATTTGTCATAAACCGCTTTATCTTTTTCATAAAGGGCTTCACCTGCATCAATGGAATCCAAGTAAGGTGGGAACTCTTCAACAGACTCATATTGCGACATTTTGTCTTTTGAGTAGTTGTATGCACCCATTCGATAGTTTTCAAATTTAATTTCTGGGTTCTTTTTCGTAAAGAACTGAACTAATTCTTTACGATCTTGTTCGGGGTCAATTGCAGCAAAGCTATTAGTCGCTGCAGTTGCTGTGACACCTAATAAGGTGATAAGCAGTGCTTTTTTCATTTCAATCCTCCATCCGAGAGCTCGTAGATATTATTATTTTTATAGACGGAAAGCCTGCTCAAATGAGCAGGCAAGGTATTTAAGAACTTATTTAAGTTTAAGTTTCTTAGTACCTTTTTCGCCAGTATTGTCTTGAAGTGAAATCACAACTTCATCACCTTTGTTGGCTTTAACTTTGATAGCCATGTATGGGTTAGCAGAAACTGCACCAGACCATTGAGCATCAACAGCTTTAACACCATTTACAGTGACTTCAACTAGGTTGATGAACTTAGCTGGGTAGTTTTTACCCGTTTTTTTGTTCTTACGAGCACCAGACTCCATTGGGTGCTTAATCAATGCTTTAACCTCGGCAACACCGTTACGAACTTTACCACGCATTCTGATTTTAATTGACATGTTATTTCCTTCTTAATTTGTTGTGTAAAATAATCGGTTTGGTTTAATTAACCACCACATCCACCGATAGTTACTTTAACTTCTTGCTTCGCTTTAAGAAGTTTACCGCCCGCTTTAGCAATAGCGATAACATCCATTGTTTTACCCATCTTGATACGGGTTGAAACATAACCAAGTGCTGGACCTGAGAAGTTGTATACACAAACTAGAGGCATTGGGTTTTTGCTGGCAAGGATAGCGATAGATTCAACACCTGAGATACCAGAAGCATCAACAGTTATAGGGGTTACCGCACCGTTTTCTGCGATAGCAGGGGCTTTTAGGTGAACATCACCAGAATCAGTGGCACTTGCAGTACCAAAGAATGCATTAAGTGCGTCATCAACAGACTTTGCATCAAAAGCCGCCTTATTCCAGTCTGCAGCTAGAACGGTGCTAGGTACTAGAAGACCAGCGTTTACCGCAACAGCAGCTGCACCAGTGGCTAGGGTACCTTTAAGGAAAGATCTACGTTTCATAAGGTTATTACTCCCGGTTGTAGGTTGTTAATTATTAAAAATTAATTATAAAGTGTAGATGTAATCTACAATTTTTTGAATTTGTTCATCAGATAAGATAGCGTGTGAACCAAATGGAGGCATCATGCTGACATCCTTTGAGACACGTGCTACTTTACCGTAAACAATGTCATAAAGCTCTTGCTTGCCTTTGGCGCCTGGGAAACGTGCTTTCATAGCGATAAGTGCAGGCCCGATATTGCCGGCCAGCTTTCCGCCTTTGATTGCGTGACAGGCTAAACAGTTCCCTTTGGAACGGTTAAAAGCGAGCTTTTTTCCTTCTTCAAGCGCTTTGGCACTAGGCTCTGCAGCCATTGAGGTTACAGGCGCTGCCAAAAGGGCAGTTGAGATGGCTAAAGCAGTACAAACATGCTTTACTTTAAACTTTAACATTTTTCTCCTCCTAAAGAGTCTTACGACATTCCCTGTTTAGTTTTTATTTGGGATGATGTTATTGGAGCGAATCAATTTGCTCTTAGGGAGTAAGCTTACTCACCTCGAATGAAAACGCAAGTTTTTTGAATGTGTGTAGCAATAGAAAAATTTATAGTGTTGATATAAATTTTTATGGCTGTATAAGAGCTTCTGAGAGAGTTTGGTTGATTACTGCTTGAAACTATTTGTTTTTCTTCTCTTTTTTCCTTTGTTTTGTTAAGGATAAATCCAATTGTAACTTTTTTAGCAGTGTCTTTTGTTTAGGTGTGACAATGGCTTGAGCTTGTTGGAGTAGGTATTGGTAGCGTTTTAGGTTGCCGATACTCTGATAGGCTTTGGCTTGAGCGTAATAAGCTTCTGCGATTTTCTGTTGTTCTGTGTAGATTTTGCTCAGTGTTTGGTACAGAAGGTATGGGTTGTCAGTTGCATTGGTTTTTAAGGCTTTATTTAAAAGGGTGATTGCTTTTTGAGGGTGCTGATGTTGGGCCAAAAATTGGCTGTAATGATTAAGCAGTGCACTGTTATGGGGGTAAAGGTTATAGAGTAAGGTGTATTGTTTTTGTGCCGCTTGAGTTTGGTTGAGTTGCGTTAGGATTTGGGCATAAAGGAGTCTTAAATAGAGGTTTTGTGTCCTTTGTTTGAGTGTGGACTTAAGACAGTCTAGATCTGCTTTTAGGGTTTTAGGTGGGGTTTGCTGCAACCAGATCAGGTTTTTTTGGTAGCACTGTGCAGTTGTAGAGAGAGGGGAGGAAGGTTGGAGAGGTGTGGTGCGTTCACTCAGTATATGAATGCGAGTTTTTAGTAATTCAAAAGTTAGGGTGTTGTGACTGGGTTGAGTAGGCAGTTGATTGGCTCGATTTTCTGCTTCTGCTAATCGGCGTTGCGTAACTGGGTGGGTTCTGAGGATTTCTGGGGGGCTATTGCTATTGAATAGGGCAGCTTGTTGGAGTTTTGCAAAAAAACTGCCCATCGCGTGGGGGTTGTAGCCAGCACGACTTAAGTATTGTATGCCGATACTGTCGGCTTCAGTTTCATGGATGCGAGCGTTTTTAAGTTGTTGTTGTAGATTGAGACTGGTTCCGCCTAAATAGGCAGCTATACCTGCTGTGGGATCTTGAGAGCCAATTAGAATAGCAGCTAATAGGTTGGCAAAGCTGGTGAGATTGATTTGAGTTTGGTTTTGCAAAGTGCGGGAAAGGTGTCGTTGAGTGACATGGGCAATTTCGTGAGCCAGTACAGCGGCAGCTTCATCTTCAGTGTCTGCTTTAAGAATGAGGCCGGTATTGATGCCAATAATGCCATTGGGTCCTGCAAATGCATTGATTTTAGGTGACTGGATTAAATAAAAAGTAAAAGGGCGAGAGGGGGAAACCTGTTGGGTCAGTTGGTGACCTATGCTGCGAATCATACTTAAAGACTCTGGATCTTCAAGCAGAGGGTATTGGCTATGGAGAATGGTGGAAAAAGCATCGCCCAGCTTTTTTTCGGTTGCAGCATCATAGGCCACTAGGTCTGGTGCGCCTAAATCGGGTAGAGCGGCCAAGGCTGTATGAGATAGGTTAATAAATAGCAAAAGGATTGCTGACAGCGCAGAGGTGAGGTGTTTAAAATACATTTTATTATGCATGGAATTATTGAGCCCTTAATTTGTGATTGGGGGATGATGTAAATCATAGCCGAAGAGTCTATCTTATGAATGAAGAAATATTGAATGTTGTAAACTATCCTTGCCCAATGCCAATTATTAAGTTAAAACAGAAGTTGGCACAGTGGCAGCAAATGCAGAAGCATGGTCGAATTCGCCTATTGGTTGCAGATAGAGGGGCGATAAAAGACATCCCCGCCTTTTGTCAGCAGCAGGGGTTACAGTTGGTGGAGGCCAATACAAAAGTTGAGCCAATGGAGTTTGTGATTGAGATTTAAAATTTATTTATAGAGCGTATTAATTATGTCCTTAAAACCCTTAACGAAAGCTATTTTGCCTGTTGCAGGACTGGGTACCCGTTTTTTGCCAGCAACCAAAGCCATTCCAAAAGAGATGTTGACAGTGGTGGATAAGCCCTTGATTCAATATATTGTACAAGAGGCTGCTGAAGCAGGAATTACTGATATTATTTTGGTGACGCACTCCAGCAAAGGTGCGATAGAAAACCACTTTGATAAAAATTATGAGTTGGAGATGGAGCTCAAGCTCCGAGGGAAAGAGGAGCGATTAAAGCCGCTGCAAGCCATTACCCCTGAAGGGGTCAGACTGGTGAGCGTGCGGCAGCCAGAAGCATTGGGGTTAGGGCATGCTATTTTATGTGCCGCTTCCATTATTCGAGAGGATGAACCTTTTGCTGTATTGCTGCCAGACGTGTTGATGTATCACCCGGAAAAGGGCTGCTTAGCGCAGATGGTGGAAGCTTATAACCGTCTACACACCAGTGTCGTTGCTCTAGAGGCGGTTGAGCCAGACCAGGTGGATAAGTATGGTATTGCAGATGTGTATGAACATGACTTAAAAATTAAGCGCTTAGTGGAGAAGCCGACTCTAGAGGAGGCGCCCTCTAATCTATCGGTAGTGGGGCGCTATATTTTTACACCACGGTTGATGGAACTGCTTGTTGATACCCCACCGGGTGCAGGGGGTGAGATTCAGTTGACAGATGCCATGGATAAGCTGCTGGCAGAAGAGGTGATGTTTGGCTTTGAGTTCCAAGGTGGCAAAAGCTATGACTGTGGTGATAAGTTGGGTTATCTGCAAGCCAATGTGGAGTATGCGTTACGAGATACTGCTTTGGGAGATGGGTTTAAACAGTATTTGCAGCAGTTGCAGTTGTCAATTAATGGGCAGGGGCTGGAGGCATAGATGGGGGTGGATGCAACCCGAGCATGGCAAGCTTTGAGAGAACATGCTCAGGAGATGAGCGCTGTGCACATGAGCCAGCTATTTGCGGCGTCTCCAGAGCGGGTTAAAGAGTTTTCTCTGGGCATTGATAAAGATTTTTTCGTAGATTTCTCTAAAAATCGTATCAATTCAGAAACGATTGAGCGTTTGCTGGCTTTAGCTAAGCAGCAGCAGATGTCTCAATGGATTGAACGATTATTGACAGGTGAGGCGGTCAATAACACTGAGCACCGCCCTGCATTGCATACGGCTCTACGGGCACTAGGCGAGGATGTGTGTGGTTATGCTGCTCAAGTTCAGCCTGAAGTGCAGTTGCAATTGGAAAAGATGGCAGGGTTTGTGGAAAAAATTCGCAGTCATCACTGGCGAGGATTTTCAGGTAAACCCATTACCGATGTGGTCAATATTGGGGTAGGGGGATCAGACTTGGGCCCTTTAATGGTCACCCATGCGCTGCAAGACATTGAGTCCCCAGTGCGACTGCACTTTATCTCTTCTATTGATGGCTCACAAGCTGCTACTTTGCTTAACACCTTAAGCCCTGAAACGACTCTGTTTATCCTAGCCTCTAAATCTTTTACCACCATTGATACGCTCTCAAATGCGGAAACCGCGATGGGGTGGCTAAGAGAGACAGGTGCTCCAGATTCTATTTTGTATGCTCAGCATTGGATAGGGGTTTCTACCCGAGCGGATAAGATGCAGGACTGGGGAATTTGTGAAGAAAATCAACTGTTGTTCTGGGATTGGGTGGGTGGACGCTACTCTATGTGGTCTACCATTGGTTTGCCCATTGCTTTGCACATTGGTATGGAGGGGTTTAAAGCCTTTTTGCAGGGCGGGAAGGTGGTGGATCAACATTTTGCCACAGCCCCTCTAGAGCAAAATTTGCCCGTACTGCTGGGCTTGATTGATATTTGGCACAATAATTTTTTAGGCTATCATGCTAAGGCGATTCTGCCCTATGATGCACGGATGAAGTACTTTCCTTCCTATTGTGAACAGTTGGTGATGGAGAGTAATGGTAAGTCCGTTAACCGTCATGGCGAGCAGGTGAGTTACAGTACTTGTCCTGTATTATGGGGTGAGGTGGGCCCTAATGCACAGCACGCCTTTTATCAATTGCTACATCAGGGGACGCAAAAGGTGATGTGTGACTTTATTGCTCCGATTCATCGGTTAGCGTGTGGAGGTGGCCAGTGTGACGGTTTGGCTTTAAAAGTATCCGATAAAGAAGAGAGTTTGCAAAAACAGCATGATCTGGCTTTGGCCAACTGTTTTGCCCAGTCTCGGGTATTAATGTTGGGGGATGAAGCCATTCCATCCGAACTCAAGCCAAAGTTTGACTCGCCTTTTAAACACTACCCGGGCAATCAGCCTTCTAATACCATTTTGCTGGGTTGTCTTTCCCCCAAAACTTTAGGGATGTTGGTTGCTTTTTATGAGCACAAAACCTTTGTGGAAAGTGTGATATGGGAGATTAATCCCTTTGATCAATGGGGGGTGGAGCTTGGAAAGTTGATTGCTCAAGAGGCTTATCCAGCTCTGCATCAGCCTGAACGGGCAGTATCTTTTGATGCTTCCACAGCACAGTTAATTCAGAAGGTGCAACAAGGATGAAAATTACAATATTTGGTTGTGAGTTAACCGGCTTGGTCACCGCGGGAGCTTTGGCGTCAACTGGGAATAAAGTTCTGGCTATTTCAGTTGGTTCTGTAAACCCTGAAAATTTGCAGCAGGGTATTATGCCCCGTGAAGAGCCAGGGCTACCGGAGTTGATACAGGCGCAGTTGAAAGCGGGACGGCTACAATTTGCGGCTGATTGGCAAATAGGTATTGAGCATGGAGATGTCATTTTTTTAAGTATGCCCTCTTGGCAAGCCAATAAGGCCGATGAAGTTGTGCAGATGATAGGGGAAGTGGCAGAAAAGCCTGTACTTTTGGTGATTCAGGTGACGCTCCCAGTGGGCAGTGCAGATCGTTTTGAGCAGAAACTAAAAGCTGACTTTTTACGCAGAGGGGTTGAGCACTCGGTGCAGGTGGTGGCGATGCCAGAATTTATCAGTGAGGGCGCAGCCATTGCCAACTTTACCCGTCCTGATCGGATTGTGCTGGGGGCTCACGATGATGAAGCGATTGCTACCTTGCAAGAGTTGATGCGCCCTTTTAACCGCATGACCGACCAAATCAAAATCATGTCCACTCGATCAGCAGAATATAGCAAATATGCAGTCAATGCCCTGTTGGCTGCTCGAATCAGCTTGGTGAATGAGTTGGCTAATAATGCAGAAAAGTTAGGCGTGGATATTGAACAGGTGCGGCAGGGGATAGGGTCTGACAGTCGAATTGGCTTTAGTTATCTCTACCCTGGTTGTGGCTATGGAGGTCCCAGCTTTGCGGCAGAGGTAAAATCCTTGGCAGAGGCGTTAAAAACTTCTGGCTCAGAGGCGGAGCTTTTGGATGCTGCTTTGAAAATGAATGAAACGCAAAAAGAAGTCATGTTCCGCAAGGCTTGGCGTTATTTTAATGCAGATTTAAAAGGTAAAAAAATCGCCATTTGGGGACTGGCTTTTAAGCCCAATACGGATACCATCGCCAATGCCCCTAGTTTAAAAACGGTGAAGGCCTTTGTGGCTCAGGGAGCTGAAATTCATGCACATGACCCCAAGGCAAATGGCAATTTTGCGCATTGGTGGGGGAATCAGCCTGGAGTGCAGTTGCACAATGACCTTTATGCGGTTTTGCAAGATGCCGATGCCTTGGTTATTTTAACTGAGTGGAAGCACTTTTGGAGCCCAGATTTTGAGCGGATTCGGACGATGATGCGTCAGCCGGTCATTTTTGATGGGCGGAATTTGTACGAGCCAGAACGAATGCAGCAAAAAGGTTTTCATTACTTTGCCGTAGGACGAGGCGAAGTGGTTTGACCTGAATCAAAGCACAGTTCAAGCCGCTAGCCGAAAATCGATAACTTGAATAAATCAGCACTTTCCTTGAGTCCCCCAGTGTTACTCGATAGAATAAACCCTTTCCATATTTATTTAGAGACCTAGCAACATGAAACCTTTTGAGCGTGGCATTTACCTCTTGCCCAACATGATGACCACCGCTGCCCTGTTTGCAGGGTTTTATGCCGTTATTGCAGGAATGAACGGTCAGTTTGAAGCAGGTGCCATTGCCATTTTTGTGGCGATGGTCTTTGACGGGCTGGATGGTCGAGTGGCACGAATGACCAACGCTTGCAGTGCTTTTGGGGCGGAGTATGACAGTTTGGCGGACATGGTCTCCTTTGGTCTGGCACCGGCGCTGTTAATGTATCAGTGGGCTTTGCAGGACTTTGGTAAGGTGGGGTGGCTGGTGGCCTTTATTTACACTGCTGCTGCGGCGCTGCGTTTAGCGCGATTTAATACTCAAGTGGGCACGGCAGATAAACGCTATTTTCAAGGATTACCCAGTCCAGCCGCCGCAGCTCTGTTAGCTGGGTTGGTGTGGATGGTGGAAACCAATCAAATTGCTACGGGCCTTGAGCCCTTTGTTGCCCTAGTTTTGACGCTGTTTTCAGGGGTGATGATGGTCAGCAATGTGCGCTTCCACTCCTTTAAAGAACTGAACTTAAAAGACAAGGTACCTTTTGTGACCTTGCTGTTGATGGTGTTGGTGTTTGTGGTGATTACCCTCAAGCCCGCCATGATTCTGTTTATTCTGTTTTTGGTCTATGCCGTTTCAGGGCCTGTGTTGACTTTGAGTATGTTGAACAAAAAACGACTGCTGCGTCGGCAGACGCGAAAACAGACAGATAAAACCGAAAAGAGCGAGCAGAAGCCTGAAAGGGATAAAACCTGAAGGTAAAACAGAATCAGACGAATTGAGAGATAGAGATAATGAAAGATAAGTTAGTTATTTTTGATACCACCTTGCGTGATGGAGAACAGAGTCCTGGTGCCTCCATGACCAAAGAAGAGAAGGTGCGGATTGCCAAGCAGTTGGAAAAATTGCAGGTAGATGTTTTAGAGGCTGGCTTCCCGGCTGCCAGTGAGGGCGACTTTGAAGCGGTTCAAGCAGTGGCCTCAGCGGTAAAGGATGTGACCGTTTGTGGCTTGGCTCGAGCAGTGGAAAATGATATTGTCAAAGCGGGTGAAGCCATTAAGCCCGCTAATTCTGGGCGCATTCATACCTTTATTGCCACCTCGCCCATTCACATGGAAATGAAATTACGCATGACGCCTGATCAGGTAGTAGAGCGTGCCGTTTGGGCGGTGAAGCGGGCAAGAGACTTTACTGATAATGTAGAGTTTTCTCCAGAAGATGCAGGTCGTTCTGATTTAGACTTTTTGTGCCGAGTGATAGAGGCGGTAATTGATGCAGGGGCGACCACCATCAATATTCCTGACACCGTAGGCTATAATGTACCTGAGCAGTTTGGTGAGCTATTTCATCAGCTCTTAACCAAAATTCCAAACTCTGATAAAGCCATTTTCTCAGCCCATTGCCACAATGACTTAGGATTAGCCACGGCTAACTCTTTGGCAGCTGTTAAGGCGGGAGCGCGTCAGGTGGAGTGCACCATTAATGGCTTGGGAGAGCGCGCTGGAAATACCGCTTTGGAAGAGGTGGTGATGGCGGTGAAAACTCGTCAGGACTACTTTGATGTAGATACTCGAGTGAATACGCGAGAAATCTTGGCTACCTCTCGTTTGGTCTCCAATATTACAGGCTTTATGGTGCAGCCGAATAAAGCCATTGTGGGGGCGAATGCTTTTGCGCATGAGTCGGGCATTCATCAAGATGGCGTACTCAAGCACCGAGAAACCTACGAGATTATGCGGGCCCAAGATGTGGGCTGGAATGACAATAAGATGGTTTTGGGTAAACACTCAGGCCGCAGTGCCTTTAAAGCCCGTTTGAAGGAGTTGGGTATTGAGCTGGAGACGGAGGAGGCTTTAAATGAAGCGTTCCGTCGCTTTAAAGAGTTGGCTGACCGTAAGCATGAGATCTATGATGAGGACTTGCAGGCCTTAATTACCGATGCTAATAACCAGCGGGTAGAGAATGATTATTATCGTTTAGTGGCTTTAGAAGTAGGCACTGGCACAGGTGAGCGACCTCATGCTAAGGTGACCCTTTGGGTGAATGGCGAAGAGCAAACGGCCGAGTCAGAAGGTGGCGGTGTGGTAGATGCGACCTTTAAAGCGATTGAAAAAATTGTGGATTCAGGCGCTTCCTTGGAGCTCTACTCGGTGAGTAATGTCACCAATGGCACCGATTCCATTGGGGAAACCTCTGTGCGGATGGAGAAGGGTGGACGTATTGTGAATGGTCAAGGGTCAGATACGGATATTGTACTGGCTTCCGCTAAAGCCTATGTCAATGCGTTGAATAAACTGGTGGATGCGGATGAAAAGGCGCATCCTCAAGCCCATTTATAAGCGTCCTTTACACGAGATGAGTCCACGGCTAAAAATGGCTAAAATTCACCTACTCTTTGTTGAAAAACTTGCTAATAGCTGGCTATTGGCTGCGTTTTCCGCCTTGATTAGGAAAATTTTATCTCATTTTTATCTCGTGTCTCACTCGTGCAAAGAACGCTATAAACTAGACAGTTAAGCTGTATGGCAAAAATTAAAACGGTTCTTACCGAATCGCTTTTGGCCCAGTTGGGATTACCGGTGTATCAGCCGGTCAATACCGCTGGGTTTTTTGTGTCCGCAGAAAACGTGGAATCTGTTAATGAGCCGGCTAAATTGGCGGCAGAGTCCTTGATAGAGTCAGAGAAGGGGCAGGAAAAAATGCACGATTTACAAGAGCCGTTAGAAGAGAAAACCGACGTTCAATTGGCAGCTGAACGAGAGGCCGCGATTCCTGCCCCACCAAAATCCCAACCAGAACCCATTAAAGGGGCCTTAAACTCGTTGTCAGAAATTGAGGATTTTTTACAAAAAAATGCCAAAATCCCCAGTCCTGCCCTATCTGAAAGTCAAAAAGGCATCGCTGAGCCCACTTTTTTAGCACCTGAAAAAGGGGCTTTTCCCATAGAGTCAGCCTTTGAAGGGCCCGCTAATGATTTAGCAGGGCGTTTAAAGTGGGTTTGGATAGGTGAAGGGGTTCAGTCAATTTGGCAGTCGCCTAATGATTCTGCTTGGCAGTTGTGGCTGAATATTTTAAAGGCATTTGGTTTGCAGCCAGAACAGACGCGGTTTTTTGATCCGTTGACCTTAAGTAGTGAGGCTGATTTTGAGCAGTGTGTGGAGATACTGATTGCGGCAGGCATTGAGAGGGTATGGGTCAGTGAAGAGGCTCTGGAATCTCCTTTGGTGGCTTGGTTGGCAGAGGGGGTAGAGATTGTGCCCGTGCCCAGCTTAAGCCGAATGCTAGAAGAGGGGCAGGCCAAACAGCAGTTTTATAAAATGGTGCTGGGTCACACCTACTTCCAAGGGTAGTTTGATGCAGTATCGCTGGAGTCACTTACGGGTGATGGATCAAATGGATTTGTCTTGGGTGGTGGCCACAGAGCAACAGGCTTATGCATTTCCTTGGTCTCAAAAAGGTTTTGAAAACGCCCTGAACCAAGGGGTAAATTTTGTTTTCTGCCAAGCCGATGAGTCTCTATTTGGCTATGCTTGTTTACTGCCCATTGTTGATGAGTTGGAGCTGCTGAATTTTTGCATTGCGCCAGCCTCTCAAGGCCAAGGTGCTGGGCGGTGGGCGTTGCAACGATTAATCGACCGATTCACTGATACCCATTATCAAAAAATCCATCTAGAGGTTAGAGTTTCCAATACCCCTGCCATTACCCTCTATCAAAAGTTCGGCTTCCAAAAAGTGGGCGTGCGCTCCAACTATTATCGAAGTGAACAGGGTAAAGAGGATGCTGTGTTAATGACATTAGACTTGAAGTGACAGTTCAGCTTACGCCTGAAGCTTGATAGCAGGGAGAGATAAGAAGAGGGGTAAAAGCCCCATGTCGGGGCTTTATTGGCCTATTTACGAAAAGGTTCAGAGATGGTTTGTCCAATAATGTGTGCCATCTCTTTATAGAGTTTGGGGTTGGCGGTAAGGATATTGCCGCTTTCTAAAAAATCTTCCCCGCCCTTGAAGTCGGTGACCAGGCCACCGGCTTCTTTAACAATCAAAGCCCCTGCGGCAATGTCCCAAGGTTTGAGGTTAAACTCCCAGTAGCCGTCAACACGGCCACAAGCCACATAGGCCAAATCCAAAGCAGCAGAGCCAGCGCGACGCAAACCAGCGGTTTGAGTCATAAAGCTGCGGAAGCTTTGTAGGTAGTCTTCCATAAAGTCAAACTGGGTGTAGGGAATGCCAGTGGCCAGCAGTGCATCACCTAAAGTTTTTTGTTCGCTGACACGAATACGAAAATTATTCAGTCGCGCCCCTTCGCCTTTGGTGGCTGCAAACATCTCATCGCGACTGGGGTCATAGATGGCAGCATGCGTCAGTTTTCCTTTTTCAAGTACGGCAATAGACACTGCATAATGAGGAAAGCCGTGCAAAAAGTTTGTGGTGCCATCAAGAGGATCAATCAACCACTCAAAGCGAGACGGTGTTTTATGTGTGCCTGTCTCTTCTGCTCGAAGATTGTGATCAGGGTAGTATTTACGAATGGTTTCAATAATGATTTTTTCAGCGGTCAAATCCACTTGAGAAACATAGTCATTGCGGCCTTTTTTTTCCACCGTTAAACGGTCTAGGTTTTGAGCCTGTTGCAAAATATATTCACCGGCTAGGCGAGCCGCTTCGGTAGCAACATTTAGGATTGGGTGCATAGAGATTCCTTAAAATGCGAGGTAACGCCTCATTTATCCCCTGAAATCCGCCATTTCTGCGTTGAAAAATGGTCATTTATTTGAATAAACTCACATTTTCCGCCTTGAACTGACGAATTTCAGGGGAAACCTGAGTCGTTACCCTTTAATATATTAATAATCCCTATATTATAAACGAAGCATGGCAGGGCTTAATGAATTTACTAGATTATAGCCAACATCCCGCGTTGCAGAAGATTCGGGTGGTATTGATAGAGACCTCGCATCCAGGCAATATTGGTGCGGTGGCACGGGCGATGAAGAATATGGGTCTATCCAAGTTGGTGTTGGTCAAACCAAAACAGTTCCCTAGTGTGGAGGCCTCGACTCGTGCCTCGAGTGCGGCAGATATTTTGGCACATGCTCAAGTGGTTGAGAGCTTGGAGGCGGCTACAGCAGGAGCCAAGATGGTATTTGGTGCCAGTGCTCGGTTGCGTAAGGTGGCTTGGCCACAGAAGTCGGTTCGGCAGACGGGGCAGATGGCGGTGCAGCAGGCGTTGCAAGGTGATGAAGTGGCGTTGGTCTTTGGACGGGAAAGCAGTGGGCTCACCAATGCTGAGATGGATAGGTGTCACTTTTTAAGTCATATTCCTACCAATCCGGCTTACAGTTCTTTAAACCTTGCTCAGGCGGTGCAAGTGTTTGCCTATGAGTGTTTAATGGCAACGAACTTGGTTGGAGAGGCAGAGTCTGAAGTGGTGCAAAGCAATTCTCAACGAATAGAAGCCCAAACAACTTTGGCTTCAACAGAGCAGCTGGAAGGGTTTTATCAGCACTTGTATCAAGCCCTGCAGGAGATTGAGTTTTTAGATCCGGCTAAAAATGCCCGATTTATGCGACGGATGCGGCGGCTGTTTAACCGTGCTCAGTTGGATGTAAAAGAGGTGGATATTTTGCGAGGTATTTTAACCGCGGCTCAGCGAAAGGCGGCTCAGGCAGCCGACAATAAAGATAGAGAGAAGAGAGGCGATGTTTAAACGAATTAAATCTGACATTCAATGTGTATTTGAGCGAGACCCAGCTGCACGTAATACTTTTGAGGTGCTAACCACCTATCCAGGACTGCATGCCATTTTATGGTATCGGTTGGCGCATAAGCTGTGGAATTGGAATTGGAAGTGGTTGGC
>CAYOOU010000019.1:13543-19274 GCA_964405635.1 uncultured Piscirickettsiaceae bacterium | reverse complement strand
GATTTAATCAGCACTTCCCTAGCGAACAAGTGGCAGCACGCTTTATCCAGTTTCTAACTGGGGATTAGGGTATTGACTATTTTACTTGAAAATGTAAACTCTCACGCCTATAAAAGTTAGCACTCTAATGGTTTGAGTGCTAGGAGGTGCAAATGAAACCGCTAAATGAGCGAAAACTGATACTGTTTCAAAACTTGATGACACTGTATCTAAAAGAAGGGCGGCCAGTGGGTTCTGCACATTTGACTGATGCGCTCAACCTGAGTTCTGCCACCATTCGCAATGCGATGGCAGATTTGGAGAAAATGGGCTTACTCTATTCACCACACACTTCTGCTGGTCGAGTGCCGACGGAGCAAGGGTTACGGTTTTTTGTGGATACTTTGCTACACATTGCACCGGAAAACTACAATGCTCAGTTAGCGGAAGGGGTAAGGCAGCAATTGCAGCCAGCGCAGTCCCAAGATGAAGCTTTGAGTCGAGCGGCGGATGTGATTTCTAATCTCACCGGTTTGGCAGGCGTGGTGATGCTGCCCAATAAGGCGGAGGAGCGACTGAAACATATTGAGTTTGTGCCTTTGAATGAGAATCGGGTTTTGGTAGTTGTTCTATTTAATGGGCAGGATATTCAAAATCGCATGATTGAGTTGGAGAAGCCTGCTTCCGCTAGTCAGTTGCAGGAGATTTCTAACTATCTCAACCGGCATTTTGCCGGCTTCACCTTAAAAGAAGTGCAGCAGCAGATTGTTCGTCAGATGAAACAGTTGCAGCAGACGCTAAACCAGACCATGCAGCAGATGATGCGGGTGACGGAGCAGGTGTTGAGTGACCAGTTGAATCTGGCAGAGCCTTATATTATTAGTGGTAAAACCAAGTTATTGAATTATCAAGAGCTGGCAGATGCAGAGAAGCTGAAAGCCTTGTTTGAGGCATTTGAGGAGCACTCTACGGTATTGAATCTGTTGGATAAGAGTTTGCAACAGAGAGGGTTGCAGATTTTTATTGGTCGTGAGTGTGGCGCTGACGCCTATGCTGATTGCAGTGTGGTCACATCGCCCTATGAGATAGAGAGTGAGTTGATGGGGGTGTTAGGTGTGGTGGGGCCGAGTCGAATGCCCTATGAGCAGGTCGCCTCTCGAGTGATGATTACTGCTAAGACCTTAACCCAAATCCTCAGATAAAAATCGGCAAATCGCCCCACCCCTTGCCCGCTATGGACTCACAAAAAATGCCCGCTTAACCGATGGGTGAAGCTAAGATTTTTTGCAAGCCCCTAGCAGACAAGGTGCAGCACGCTTTATCCAATTTCTATCTGAGGATTTGGGTTTAAGCAAAATTTTGTCAAAAAAACTTGAAATCCCTAACCTTGTCCCCATAAAAGGGACAACTTAAATCCCAGAATTTGAAAACAGGAGAGAGCAATGAGCGATAAGCGGAGTGAAAGCGTACAAGAAAATGTACAAGATGAAGCGGTTGAGCAAACCGAAGAGATGAGCGCAGAGGAAGCAGAACAGCTGGTAGAGCAAGATGTGAAAGCCATGCTGGAAGAAGCTCAAAAAGAGGCTCAAGCTCAGAAAGAGTTGGTTTTGCGCACATTGGCAGACATGGAAAACCTGCGTCGCCGTACTCGTATTGATGTAGAAAATGCTCATAAATATGCCCTAGAGAAGTTTGTGAATGAGCTGATTCCCGTGGTGGACAGCATGGAGATGGGTATTGAGGCTGCAGCGAAAGAGGATGTAGATATCGACAGCATCCGTGAAGGGATGGAGATGACACTGAAGCAGATGTTGGATGTATTGCAGAAATTTGATGTGGAAAGGGTTAACCCTGTCAAAGAGCCCTTTAATCCAGAGCTGCATGAGGCGATGACCATGGTGCCAAATCCTGAGTTGGAACCTAATAGTGTGATGGATGTCATTCAGAAAGGTTATACCCTAAATGGTCGTGTGGTACGACCTGCTCGAGTGATTGTGTCTAAAGAAGCATAAAAGTTAAGAGGCCTTTGCACGAGTGAATCCACGGCTAAAAATGGCTAAAACTTCCCTACTCTTTGTTGGAAAACTTGGCAATAGCATGCTATTCCCTGCGTTTTCCGCCTTGACTAGGAAAATTTTATCTCATTCTTATCTCGCGTCTCACTCGCACACGGGCCTCTAAAAGAAAAAATTAAAAATAGGGGTTGAAAGCCAAAAAAGTGCCCCTATTAATTGGACAACGGAAATTAACCGAATTTAAAAGTACGAGGAGAAGTCAAGATGTCAAAGATTATTGGTATTGATTTAGGAACCACTAACTCATGTGTAGCGGTGATGGAAGGGAAAGATGTTAAGGTTATCCCTAATGCAGAAGGGGCTCGCACTACCCCATCTGTGGTAGCTTACACAAAAGATGGTGAAATTTTGGTAGGTGAGCCTGCAAAGCGTCAGGCAGTGACCAACCCGCATAACACTTTATTTGCCATTAAGCGTTTAATTGGGCGTAAGGCAGATGATGCAGTGGTGCAAAAAGATAAAGATATGGTGCCTTACAAGATTGTAGCTGCAGACAATGGGGATGCTTGGGTTGAAGTAGATGGCAAAAAGCTATCTCCACAAGAAGTTTCTGCAGAAATCCTGCGTAAAATGAAGAGCACTGCAGAGGATTATTTGGGCACAGAAGTTAAAGAGGCAGTGATAACCGTACCTGCTTACTTTAATGATGCTCAGCGTCAAGCAACGAAAGATGCGGGTCGAATCGCTGGTTTGGATGTGAAGCGTATTATCAACGAGCCTACTGCTGCCGCTTTGGCTTATGGTATGGATAAGGCCAAGGGTGATAGCAAAATCGCTGTATATGACCTTGGGGGTGGTACCTTCGATATCTCTATTATCGAAGTGGCAGACCTAGATGGTGATAAGCAGATTGAAGTACTTTCTACCAATGGTGACACCTTCTTAGGTGGTGAAGACTTTGATAAAGAGATTATCGACTATGTTGTTGAAGAGTTTAAGAAAGAGCAAGGTGTTGACCTAAAAGCTGACCCACTTGCACTTCAGCGTCTGAAAGAAGCTGCAGAGAAGGCGAAGATTGAGTTGTCATCTACTGAGCAGACAGACATCAACTTGCCATATATCACTGCTGATGCTTCAGGGCCTAAGCACTTAAATGTTCGCTTAACGCGTGCGAAGTTTGAGTCTTTGATTGAAGACTTGGTACAGCGCTCTATTGAGCCTTGTAAGTTGGCGATGAAAGATGCTGGTTTGTCAGCCTCTGATATTGATGATGTGATTTTGGTAGGTGGCTCAACCCGTGTACCTTTGGTACAGAAGAAAGTAAAAGAATTCTTCGGAAAAGAGCCTCGTAAGGACATTAACCCTGATGAAGCAGTTGCAATTGGTGCTGCGATTCAAGGGGGTGTATTGTCTGGTGATGTAAACGATGTATTGCTATTGGATGTAACGCCTCTATCTCTAGGTATTGAGACAATGGGTGGCGTAATGACCAAGCTGATTGAGAAGAATACCACCATTCCGACCCGTAAGTCTCAGGTGTTCTCAACAGCAGAAGATAACCAGCAGGCAGTAACTATCCATGTGCTACAAGGTGAGCGTGAAATGGCATCAGCCAACAAGTCTCTAGGGCAGTTTAACCTAGAAGACATTCCACCAGCACCTCGTGGTGTACCTCAAATTGAGGTGACATTCGATATCGATGCTAATGGTATCTTGAATGTGTCTGCGAAGGATAAGGCTTCTGGTAAAGAGCAGAAGATTACTATTCAGGCTTCTTCAGGATTGAGTGAAGAAGAAATTGAAAAGATGATTAAAGACGCCGAGGTGCATGCTGAGGATGATCGCAAGCTGAAAGAGTTAGTTGATGCCCGTAACCAAGCAGATGCTATGATTCACACAGTGAAGAAGGCATTAGAAGAAGCGGGTGAAGCTGTGGCTTCAGCGGTGAAAGAGAAAGTGGAAGGTCTAATTAAAGAGCTTGAAGAGTTGATCAAAGGTGACGATAAAGCCGCCATTGAAGCGAAAACTCAAGAGTTGGCTACCGCTTCTCAAGAAGTGGCTCAAGCTCAGCAAGCAAGTGCGGCAGGTGCTGGCGCTGCTGGTGCGGCAGGCGCAGGTTCGGCGGGTGCAGCAGCAGCCGATGACGATGTGGTTGATGCTGAGTTTGAAGAAGTCGATGATGACAAAAAATAATATGATAGGTTAGAAACCTTTATAATGTGCGGGCAATCCTTAACGGGGTTGCCCGTTTTTTGTTTAGCTTTGATTTTTTCAAAAAAACTTAAAAATAGCGCCAAAATCCCCAGTCCTGCTAGGCAGTTAGTGTGTATTTGGGCTTTATTTTTAAGTTTTTTACCCACATATTTTACCCAAATCCCTGCTTAGAAACTGAATATAGGGTGCCTGACCTTGTTCGCTAGGCGTTTGCAAAAAATTTTAGCTTCACCCATCGGTTAAGCGGGTATTTTTTGTGAATGCATAGCGGGCAAGGGCGGGTGTACTATGCCAGTTTTCTAAGTAGGGGTTTGGGTTTTAAATCAACAGAGTTAATTTAGAGTAAACAGATTCCCTATGGCAACCAAAAGATGTTATTACGAAGTTTTGCAAGTGAGCAAAACCGCTTCTGAGACGGAAATTAAAAAGGCCTATCGCAAACTGGCGATGAAGTTTCACCCCGACCGCAACCCTGATAACCCTGAGGCGGAAGAGAAGTTTAAAGAGATTAATGAAGCCTATGATGTACTTTCTGATCCGCAAAAACGCTCTGCCTATGATCAGTTTGGTCATGCGGGCATAGATGGGGCTGCTGGCGGCGGTGGCGGTTTCGGCGGTGGCTTTGGAGACTTTAGTGACATTTTTGGCGATATTTTTGGCGGTGGTTTCCGTCGTGGTCCCCAGCCGGGTAATGACCTGCAATATGAACTGAGTATTACTCTAGAAGAGGCAGTAAAGGGCACCACAGTAGATATTCGCATTCCCACTAAAGAGGTGTGCGATGCCTGTGATGGTTCTGGAGCTGAGCCGGGTTCGCCTGTGGAGACTTGCCCCACTTGTGGTGGTCAAGGTCAGGTGCGGATTCAGCAGGGCTTTTTTGCTGTGGCACAAACTTGTCCCAGTTGTCAGGGCTCTGGTAAGCTGGTTAAAAACAAGTGTAAAAAGTGTCATGGTGAAGGCTATGTGCATGATCATAAAACTTTGTCAGTTAAAATCCCCGCTGGCGTGGATACGGGAGACCGTATTCGTCTAGCAGGCGAAGGTGAAGCGGGTGAGCCAGGGGCGCCTCACGGTGATCTCTATGTACGGATTCGCGTCAAGGAGCATGCTCTTTTTCAACGGGAGGGCAATACTCTATTCTGTGAACTGCCCATTTCCTTTACTAAGGTGGCGTTGGGCGGTACCATTGAGGTGCCAACGCTTGATGGGCGGGCAGCACTGAAAATCCCAGCAGGTACACAATCTGGTCAAAGGTTTAAATTAGCTGGTAAAGGGGTGAAGTCGGTGCGTTCGAACCGTGTAGGCGACCTGATTGTTCAGGTCAATGTCGAAACGCCTGTGAAGCTCAATTCTGAACAGAAAGCTCTGTTAGAGCAATTGGAGGCAAGCTTAGAGGGCAAAGCTCATAAGCACAGCCCACAATCCCATTCCTTTTTTGATAAGGTGAAAGCCTTTTTTACAGGAGAGGATGAGAGGGATAACAAGTCTGAAAAATCCAGCAGTGATGAGCCGTGGAAATAAAA
>CAYOOU010000019.1:0-13443 GCA_964405635.1 uncultured Piscirickettsiaceae bacterium | reverse complement strand
ATGAGAGGGATAACAAGTCTGAAAAATCCAGCAGTGATGAGCCGTGGAAATAAAACTTGAGTTCTTTGTACGAGTGAGACGCGAGTTTTGGCCATTTTAAGCCGTGGATACATCTTGTGCAAAGGACTCAAAATAGCAGAGTGAAAGAGAGAGTTTAAGAATGAGAGTTGCAATTATTGGTGCCTCTGGGCGAATGGGAAAAAACTTGATTGATGCGGTTAACCAAGCAGAAGGTTTAACCGCGAGTGCTGCCATTGAGCGTCCAGGTTCTTCTTTGGTTGGTGTAGATGCTGGTGAAATGGCTGGCGTAGGTCATTTGGGCGTCAAAGTGGTCGATGACTTGGCTGCAGTAGTCGATGATTTTGATGTATTGATTGATTTTACCCGTCCCGAAGTGACGCTCAATAACTTGGAAATTTGTGCCAATGCAGGAAAAAAAATGGTGATTGGCACCACTGGATTTGATGAGGCAGGACTGGGGAAAATTGATGCAGCAGCAGAAAAAGTTGCCATTGTTTTTGCGCCTAATATGAGCGTGGGCGTTAATCTCTGCTTAAAGCTATTGCAACAGGCAGCTGCTGTGTTAAATGAAGACTATGATATTGAAGTGATAGAAGCACACCACCGCCATAAGGTTGATGCGCCATCAGGCACCGCTTTGCGCATGGGTGAAGTGGTGGCAGATACCTTGGGCTGGGATCTAAAAGAGGTGGCGGTTTATGGCCGAGAAGGCATTACCGGTGAGCGGCCTCACAAACAGATTGGGTTTGAAACTATTCGTGCCGGTGATATTGTTGGTGAACATACAGTTATGTTTGCCACCGAAGGGGAGCGGGTAGAGATTACCCACAAGGCTTCCAGTCGTATGACCTTTGCCAAAGGGGCGGCTAGAGCCTGTCGCTGGTTGGCCGACAAGGAAGCCGGCTTATATGATATGCAAGATGTATTGAGCTTGCGGTAATCATTTTAGTGACCGAGGAGGTTAAGCATGAAGGTAAACAAGAGTGTGCAACAAAAAAGTGGATTTGGTAAGCTAGCAAAAGGCTTACTGGCAGGTGTTGCGCTTGCTGTAGCCGCGACCAGTTTAACCGGTTGCGAAAAGCTTTCAAATAGTATGAAAAATGTACAGTCTGATTTGATTGGTTTAAAGCGTAAAGTGGAAATCTATTCGTGTTTAGATGGGCGTTTAATTAAGTCCTATACTGGAACGGTTCGCCTAAATCCCGAAGACAAATACGGTGCTTCCATTCTGATTAATGGCAAAAAATTGCATACGAATATGTGTTACATTATTCAGGAAATAGGTTTGCAAGAAGATCCGCAACCCATGAGGCCTTAAATGCAAAATACAAAGCTCTATTTTCTGGCATTGCTATTGCTACTGGGGATGTTTTTAACCGGTTGTACGACCGTTCAAAGTCAGCCGTTAAAAGCAGAGAAAACCTTTCTCCTCTCCACTCAAGTGCAAGATGCGCCTACAGATTTTGACTATCTCCGCCTTAGAAACAAGGCCGATGAGGTGTGCCCAAAGGGCTATGATATTGAAGGCCAAGCCTTTGGCGCCCGAGGTGAGTTACCCAAAAGCCAGTTGCAGTGTACTGGTGGTTGTGAGGTAACCTTGCAATGGAAAATTCATTGCACACCACGGGAAAAAGAACCCTTTTCTATTTTTGGTAATTTCTAAGCGGGTGCGTTAAGGCAAGTTTGTAACCGTTAGAGTTCCTTGTATGAGTAAGATGTGAGCACTGCCATTTTTAGCCGTGGATTCATTTCGTGCAAAGGGCTCTTCACCTAAATCCCCGGTTAGAAAGCGGGCAAGGAGTGGTGCGCTTTGCCTGCTTTCTAACTGGGGGTTTGGGTTTAAGTGAATGATTTATATTTATGCAGTTAAAACACCTCTTTTGGCTTCTACCTATTGCAGGCTTTGCCTTTTGGCAAGTCCCCCATCTCTCTGATTGGCCAATAGAGTGGCAACGACTGCTGCACTATGCCCCAGTTGGACTGGCAGGACTGGGGATTTTTATTAGTTTCTACCTCAATCGCATTCAACCGATGATGCTGTTTGCCACTTTATTGGTGGCCAGTTTGGGCATGGAACTACTTTTTCCTGGTCATCTCTTTGGCCAAGCATCCCCTTTGTTTTACCCATTGTTTACCCTTTGGTTGCCGCTGGTTTGGTTGCTATGGGCGATAATGCCGGAAAAGGGGGTAAAGCATCTACCCTATCTTCTGCTCTGTCTGCTTTTGTTAATTCTGCCAGCTTTGGGCTTAAGGTGGGCAGTAGAAGAATTGAGTGTTTATTGGGCACTATTGATTAGTGAACCGATCTCTTCAGATTCCAATTACTGGCTGCAAATGCCTAAAATTAGCACCATTGTTGCTTTGATTATTTTGGCAATGCTATTGATTCGATTGAGTTTGCTTAAAACACCAAAGGTGCTGGATACGGTGATGGTAGTAGTTTATGCATTGCTACTATATGGTTTGAATCAACTGTTCCAACCTTTGGTGTTTGAATGGATACTCACACTTTCTGGCAGTTTAATTCTGCTGTCACTGATTTTTGATGCCCACTTTATTGCTTACAATGATGAGCTGACAGGGCTGAATGGTCGCCGCGCTCTTCTGGAGTCTTTTGCAGGGCTTGGACGGAAATATGCCATTGCAATGGTGGATATTGACCATTTTAAAAAGTTTAATGATACCTTCGGGCATGATATTGGTGATTTGGCTTTGCGTCAGGTAGCAGAGGTGCTTTCTAAGGTGCAAGGGGGCGGGCGTGTCTATCGTTATGGCGGAGAGGAGTTTACAGTACTCTATCCTCGAAAAACCGCGGAGGAGGCGACACCATTTTTGCAACAATTGTGCGATCAAGTGGCAGCTACACCATTGCTATTTAAGCATAATGACCAGACTCGACAAGAGAAAATCACGGTGAGTATTGGGGTGGCGGATAGAGGCGATGCCAGCAACCCAGAAGCGGTGATGAAATGTGCTGATGAAGCCCTTTATCAAGCTAAAAAAGGGGGGCGGGATCAGGTTAAAGTGTATGGTCCTCAGCAGACAAAGGCTGCTAAAAAAACAACAAATAAAAAGACAACTTCAAAACCAAAGCGCTCACAGAAAGCTAAGGAAAAATAATGTCAGAAAAAACTAAAAAAACACAAGAAGCGGCTTTAACGCCGGAGCAAGAAGCTCAAGTAGAGCAGATGGTGGATCAGATTATGCAAGCCATGCCAGAAGAGGCGATTATGGCACAAGGTGCGACAGAGGCGAACCCTATCCCAAAATTAGTGCAAGATAACAGTACTATTGAGATTCGGTATAAGTTGAATTTAATGGACGGCACCTTGGTGGACGAAACCGAGGGGGATGAGACCTTTACCTTTAAGCTTGGAGAAGGTTACATGTTGAATAAGCTTGAAGAGCTACTGGTAGGGTTAGAAATTGGCACCACTGGTACCTTTATTATCCAACCTGAGCAGGCCTTTGGAGAGCCAGATCCGGCCAATATTCACACGCTTAGCCGCTCAGAATTTCCACCGGAGATGGATTTAAAAGAGAAAATGGTTATTGGTTTTGAAGGGCCAGACGGCAGTGAGATTCCGGGCTGGATTGTGAGTGTGGAGGAGAAAGAGGTTGTGGTAGATTTTAACCACCCACTTTCTGGTCAAACCATTCAATTTGAAGCGACCATTGTGGATATTAAAGATTAAGGTATAACTTGAAGTTTGTTGCTAATAAAGCGGGGTTTCCCCGCTTTTTTTATACCTAAATCCGTGGCTTCAGTGCGGATACCAGGGCTTAAGGTATTGGCTTAGCATGGGATTTATAAAAATCTTAGTCTCACTATGGTTAAACGGGCATTTTTTAAAACCCTATGCTAAGTCAATAGGTTAGGTTCTGTGCCGTAGTGAAGTTACGGACTTAGGTTATAGCTAGCATTTAGTCAATTTCCCCGCCCTTTTCTATAAAAACCTCAAGATGATCCTTGCTGCAAAAGCAGTGTTTTTCTCCTTTAATGTCGGTGACGCACAGGGATTCAGCTTCAGGTAGGTGCACTTGGCAGACTTCGCAGGTGACCATAGGTTCTGCTTGCTCAGAAAAGGTTTCAGCTTGTTTTTCTTGTTCTGCTTTTAATTTGGCTTCTTGCTGCAGTTGGTCGGTGCGGTTAATGACCGCTCTTACCAGAAAAAAGAGACCAATAATCAATAGTAAAAAAAGTAGGGCACGCATAGAATTCTCAAATCAGTTAAATCAGGGCAATAGCATAGCATTTTCCCCTTAAAAAAACTAAAATAGAACGAATTCTATCAAGGAAAATTCAGATTATGAATCTACACGAATATCAGTCAAAACAGCTGTTCTTAGCGTATCAAATTCCCACTCCCAAAGGTCAAGTCGTCACACAGTTAGAACAGGTTGACTCAGCCATTGAAGCAATTGGTGGTGAGGCTTGGGTTGTGAAGGCACAAATTCATGCTGGGGCACGAGGTAAAGCTGGCGGTGTAAAAATAGTACGCTCTGTGGAAGAGGCCAAAGCAGTAACCGAGCAGTTGCTAGGCAGCAAATTGGCGACCCCCCAAACCGCCGGCAAGGCTCTACCTGTAAATGCGGTATTGATTGAGCAGACTTTAGATATTGCTGATGAGCTCTATCTGAGTTTGTTGATTGACCGTGCCAGCCGTCGTCACACCTTTATTGTCTCGGCTGCGGGTGGAATGGACATTGAAGCAGTGGCAGAAGAGATGCCAGAGAAGATATTGACTGTGAATATTAATCCCACCGTGGGGTTAATGCCTTATCAAGCCCGAGAAGTAGGGTTTGCCTTGGGGCTGAAGGGGGAAGCCTTTAAGCAGTTGGGACAGATGATGCGACAGCTTTATCAACTGGCTCTAGATAAGGATACTAGCCTTATTGAGATTAACCCCCTGGTGAGAACCGGTGAGAATCAGTTGGTGGCTTTAGATGCTAAGTTAAATATTGATGATAATGCACTTTATCGTCAGGCAGAGTTGGTAACGATGCGGGACATTAGCCAAGAAGATGAGCGTGAGGCGATTGCTGCAGATCATCAATTGAACTATATCGCCTTGGAGGGGAATATTGGTTGTATGGTCAACGGAGCTGGCTTGGCCATGGCGACGATGGATTTAATTAAACTGAATGGTGGTGAGCCGGCAAACTTTTTAGATGTGGGCGGTGGTGCTACGCCGGAGCGGGTAGCCACAGCCTTTAAATTGATTCTTTCTTCTCCCGATGTGAAGTCCATTTTAGTCAATATTTTTGGTGGTATTGTTCGCTGTGATTTGATTGCTGATGGGATTATTCAAGCGGTTCAGGAGGTGGGGTTGACCATTCCTGTGGTGGTTCGCTTGGAAGGCACCAATGTGGAATTGGGGCGTGAAAAACTGGCCAACAGTGGTTTGCGTATTCTTGCCGTGGACGGCTTGGCAGAGGCGGCGAAAAAAGCGGTGGAAGTGGCAACAGCAGGAGAAACATCAGCATGAGTATTTTAATTGACCATTCAACCAAGGTAATTTGCCAGGGCTTTACTGGCAAACAAGGTACTTTTCATTCCGAGCAAGCCATTGCCTACGGTACTCAGATGGTGGGCGGCGTGACCCCTGGAAAAGGTGGACAGACCCATTTAGGTTTGCCGGTGTTTAATACTGTGCGAGAAGCAGTGGAAGAGGCGGGTGCAGAAGCATCCATGATTTATGTTCCCCCTGCTTTTGCTGCAGATTCAATTATTGAAGCGATTGATGCCGGGGTGCGAGTGATTACCTGTATTACCGAAGGGATTCCTGTAGCAGATATGCTAAAGGTACGCGCCGTGCTGGAGAACTCAAACAGTTATTTGATTGGCCCCAACTGTCCCGGTTTGATTACCCCAGGCGACAATGGGCAAGGGTGCAAAATTGGCATTATGCCGGGGCATATTCATAAGCCAGGCAAAATCGGTGTGGTGTCCCGTTCCGGCACCTTGACCTATGAAGCGGTGTACCAAACCACGCAAAATGGATTAGGTCAGTCCACCTGTGTGGGCATTGGGGGAGACCCGATTAATGGTATGAGCTTTGTGGACTGTCTAGAACTGTTTGAGCAGGATCCGCAAACCGAAGGCATTATTATGGTGGGAGAGATTGGTGGCACCGCCGAAGAGGAGGCAGCAGAATTTATTCAAGCCCATGTGAGCAAACCAGTGGTGGCTTATATTGCAGGGGTGACTGCACCACCAGGCAAACGCATGGGGCATGCCGGTGCGATTGTCAGCGGCGGTCAAGGTACGGCAGAAGCTAAATTTGCTGCTTTAGAGCGTGCAGGGGTGACGGTAGTTCGCTCGCCTGCTGAGATGGGTGATGCGATGTTTCAAGTGTTGCAAGGAGCAAAGGTATGACCCATACCGTCAATGTAGTTATGGCTCAGGTCGATCCTTTAGTAGGGGATATTCAAGGTAATGCACAACTGATTGTGGATTCGGTAAAGCGAGCCAAGGCTGAACATCAAGCAGATATTGTTGTGTTCCCAGAGATGACTTTAACGGGCTATCCGCCAGAAGATCTATTGTTACGACCTGGACTATATCGTCAGGTGAATCAGGCCTTGGACTGGCTTGGCGAGGCACTGTCTGATATAGAGACCGTAGCTGTAATTGGCTATCCAATGCAGGATGAGTTGGGCGAGCGGTTTAATATGGCGGCGTGGATTGAGAAGGGGCAGATTCAAGCCAGTTATATTAAGCAGTATTTACCTAATTATGGGGTATTTGATGAGCGACGTTATTTTGAGCCTGGCAGTCAGCCTTGTGTGGTGGAATACAAAGGCATTAAGTTTGGCTTGCTGATTTGTGAGGATATCTGGAAATTTTCCCCGGCTGATCAGGCAGTAAAAGCGGGTGCCGATGTACTCTTGACGATGAATGCGTCCCCCTTCTCTTCCGAAAAACACCAAGATCGGATTAAGGTGCTTAAGCGCCGAGTCGAAGAGGTGAAGCGCTCGATTCTCTATGTGAATCAGGTGGGAGGACAAGATGAACTGGTGTTTGATGGCGGATCTTTTGCTGTCTGCGCCGATGGGGAAGTGATGGTGCAAGCCCCGGAGTTTCAATCCACTCTGACACCTGTGCAAATCCTGCGTCAGGCAGGGCATGTAGTGCTTTTGCCTGGAGAGAAGGCAGTGCTGCTAGATGAAGAAGCAATGCGTTATGAAGCCATTAAAATGGGCATTCGGGACTATGTGGAAAAAAATGGCTTTAAAAGCGTGGTGCTGGGATTGTCCGGTGGAATAGACTCAGCTTTGACTTTAGCTTTGGCTGTAGATGCCATTGGGGCTGAGCGAGTTGAAGCAGTGATGATGCCTTTTCGCTATACGGCTGACATCAGTATTGAAGATGCTGCTGCTGAGGCGGAAGCTTTGGGGGTACGCTATGAGCAACTGCCCATTGAAGAGATCTACCAAAGTTTTGAGCAGACCTTAGCTGATCGCTTTGCAGGCACAGAGCCAGATGTGACTGAAGAGAATTTGCAAGCTCGGATTCGAGGGGTTTTGCTGATGGCCATCTCTAATAAGATGGGCGCCTTGGTATTGGCTACCAGTAATAAAAGCGAAGTGGCAGTGGGCTATAGCACGCTTTATGGGGATATGGTTGGCGGCTTTTCTCCTTTGAAAGATTTGTTAAAAACTCAAGTTTATCAACTGGCTGTTTATCGTAATCGCATCAGTCCAGTGATTCCTGAGCGAGTGATCACACGAGCCCCTTCGGCAGAGCTACGGCCAGATCAGAAGGATCAAGACAGTTTGCCAGAATATCCCGTATTAGATGCAATTATCCAAGCTTATGTGGAGGAGGATAAAACACCAGATGAGATTGAAGCACTTGGCTTTGACCATGAAACTATTTTAAAAGTAGTGAATTTAATTAACCGCAATGAATACAAACGCCGCCAAGCGGCACCAGGTGTTCGACTAACGCAACGCTCTTTTGGAAGGGATCGCCGTTATCCTATTACCAATGGTTATACAGAAAGAGATCTATAGAGAATACTTGGGATGTAAATAAGTTGAAGGAAGTAATGACCCAAGATAGTAAACAAAATCAGCAAGCTTCTACAGAAGCAAACAGTGCATTAGGGCAAGTTGGTAGCTTAGATAAAGCCTTTTATGGAGATAAGTTAACGGTAGAGCAGTTTGAGTCACTCTTTAAATTGCAAGCTGAGGTGCTGGAGGCTCTGGCAGAAAATTTGTCTTTACAAAAGGTGTTGGATAAACTCTGCCAACTTTCTGAAAAAATGGTGCCCAATGCTTTGGCAACCATTATGCTACTTGATGATCACGGAATGTTGCAGGTCAAGGCTGCACCTTCTGTACCTAAAAAAGGAGTGAAGGCTTTAAATAATCTCCTACCAGGGCCTAATGCAGGTTCTTGTGGCAATGTGATCTATCAAAAAAAGCCTGTATTTGTAAAAAATGTTTTAACAGATGAGCGGTGGAAAGGTATTCGTGAGCTAGCCATCACTTATGATTTTTGCTCTTGCTGATCCATGCCGATAAAGGTAGAGGGAGAGCAAATTATTGGAACTTTTGCCTTAACCTGCTTTGAGCACAGTATGCCCAACACTTTCCAGCATAAATTGTTGGAGATGGGCGCTCAAATTGCCAGCATCGCTTTAAGGCGGCAGCGGTTGGAGTCACGAGTACACTTTTTAGCCTATCATGACCCGCTAACCGAGCTCAAAAACCGTGTACAGCTAGAGAAGGATGTGGAGCAACGCATTCAAGAGCGTGAGGGCGAACCCTACTCATTAATTTTAATTGGGCTAGACCGTTTTAAAGCCATTAATGATGCGCATGGCCATGATATAGGAGATCGTGTACTGCAGTCAGTAGCTCGTTGCTTAGAAAACTTTGTACAGGGTGAGTTCCCTCTCTACCGCGTGGGCAGCGATGAGTTTGCGATCCTGTTTCAGCGAAAGCATTGTGATATATCCATGGTAGCAGACTATGTTGAGAATTTAGTTAGCTGCATCAGACAGGTCATTCAGGTAGATGAGCATCAGTTTTACCTTTCAGCCAGCGTGGGAATTGCCTGTGCTTTGGAGAAAAAGCGCTTTTATGACTTGATGAAAGAGGCAGATATGGCCATGTATGCCGCCAAGGCCAACCCTAATAAGTGCTATGCCTTCTATGATGAGACCATGGCACAAAAAGTTTCGCTTGAGGCAGAGTTGGACCGAGACCTTCATACAGCCCTTGAAGAGCGTCAATTTGTGCTTTACTATCAGCCACTGATGGATGCTTCGGGTGAAAAAGTGTGCTCTTTAGAGGCACTCATTCGCTGGCATCACCCCACAAAAGGGCTCATCTCGCCCTTCCAGTTTATCCCCATTGCTGAGGATACTGGCATTATTAGTCAGATTACGCACTGGGTGGTGGAGCAGGCCATTTCTGACTTAAAAAGTTGGCACAGCAAAGGGTTGGATCAGTTTATGATTTCAGTCAATCTGTCTGGCCAAGAGTTTAACCAGCAGCAGGTGAGTTCTCTGATTGAGAAAATTCAACAAGCGGGATTAGCCCCCTTTTTTGAATTTGAGCTGACTGAGGGCTACTTTATGGGATATGAAGAGTCCTCTATTGAACTGTTGGAGATGATCCGAACTAATGGCATCAGTATTGCCATTGATGACTTTGGAACTGGTTACTCTTCTCTTTCCTACCTTAAACGTTTTCCTGTGGATAAGGTCAAAATTGACCAGTCTTTGGTGCGGGATATTGTGGAAGATGAGAATGATCAGGCCATTGTTGACGCAGTTATTGCCATGAGCCATGCCCTGCATCTCAAGGTGGTGGCAGAGGGGGTAGAGACCGAAGCCCACCAAGAGTTACTGGAGGATAAGGGAATTGATTACCTACAGGGTTATCTTTATGCCAAGCCTAAACCTGCAGTATTGGTAGAGAAGTTTATTCGCCAACACATTTAAAAGTGTTGGAAAAGTTACTGGTTAAATAGCAAAATGCCCGCAAGTCCGGGCATTTTTGTTTCTATTTTGCAAGGTCGTCGCTTAGCTATGAGGGGGTTGAGAGAGCGGCTGGGTTGGTGTTTCAGCGACTTTATTCTGGCCATTTTTGGTCTGCTCTTTTTGAGTGGTTTGCATCTTTTTAAGGTTGTAGTGATAGACTCGCCAAGCGTCAGCCGCATTTTTCTGCATTTTTAATTTACTATAAGACTCTGCCAAAAGCTTGAGAGCCTTGAGATTGACCACCGCTCGGGGATAGTTTTTGACCACTTCTTTTGCACGGTTTGCTGCAGCAAGATAGGCGCGTTGGTCATAATAGAATTTGGCCACTAAATATTGATGCCGTGCCAGTCGATTAGTGAGGGCAATTAGGCGGCGACGGGCTTCGGCAGAGTATTTTGTATTGGGAAAACGCTTGAGTAGCGCAAGATAATACTCATAGGCCTCTTGGGTAGATTTCATATCCCGTTTGGCCGGGTCGGTAATATATTGGTCAAACCAGCTGTGGTTAATGGAGTCTGCGGCGAGTGCTCGGAGGTAGTAGGCGTAGGGTAGCGCTTTGTGTTTTGGATAGACGCGGATAAACTCTTCCAGTTCTCGAATAGCAGACTTGGGCTCTTCAAACTTGTAGTAGGCATAGGCTAAATCTAAATAGGCTTGTTCAGCATATTTTCCATAGGGGTAGTAGGCTTTAAGTTTCTCATAATAGTCAATGGCCGCTTCCCACTGCTGGGAGTTAAAGGCCCCTTTGGCGTGCTGAAAAAAGTCTTGAGCTGTCCACTCACTTTCCGGCTTTTCTACTAAATTGGAGCAGGCGGATAGGCTAGTCAATAGGGTGAATAAGATAGGAAGTAGCAGTTTCTTCATTTCGGTTACAATATCTCGGATAGATTTAGAATTATCGCATTTTAGCATAAGTTGGAAACTGAAACTTGAGTACCCAAATCCTGACAACACAAATAGTCCAAACTCAACAAGGTCAACGGCTTGATGCCGCTTTGGCAGAGTTATTTCCGCAATTTTCTCGCAATCGCATTCAGGAGTGGATTAAAAAAGGCTTGGTGACCTTAGATGGCACAGCAGTGAAAAAGCCGCGGCAAACGGTGCTGGGCGGAGAGCAGGTGGTGTTGCAGGCCGAAATTGAAGAGGCGGTGGAGGTTGAAGCCCAAGAGGTGCCATTGGACATTGTCTTTGAAGATGAGGCCATTTTGGTCATCAATAAACCTGCTGGTTTGGTGGTGCACCCAGGGGCGGGCAATCCTGATCAAACCTTAATGAATGGCTTGCTTTACTATAATGAAGCCTTACGAGAAGTGCCTAGAGCAGGCATTGTGCACCGTTTGGATAAGGAGACTTCAGGCCTAATGGTGGTGGCGAAAACAGTAGAGGCTCAAACCCATCTGATTGATCAACTGCAACGCCATGAGGTAGAGCGGGTATATGACGCAGTTACGGTAGGGAATATTATCTCTGGCGGTACTGTGGATAAACCGATTGGTCGCCATCCGCATGACCGTAAAAAAATGGCAGTGGTGGTTACAGGCGGTAAGCCTGCCGTCTCTCATTATCGAGTGATGGAGCGGTTTCGTGCCCATACCTATGTGCGGGTGCAATTGGAAACTGGGCGTACCCATCAGATTCGAGTACATATGGCCTCTATTGGTCACCCTTTGGTGGGGGATCCTGTTTATGGTCAGCGGTTGCGAATCCCTAAGGGTATGGACGAAGAATTTATTGAGTTTTTGCAAAACTTCCGCCGTCAGGCACTGCATGCTGGGCGCTTGAGTTTAGTCCACCCGACTACGGGCAAGCAGATGACCTGGCGAGCCCCTCTGCCGGATGACCTTTATGCGTTACTAGAGGTTTTACGAGAAGATACCGACCTCTATTTGGAGGCCAGCAGTGGCTATGATGAAATGGACTATGATTATGGCGTGGAAGTGGAATGGGTAACGGATCAGGACATTCCAGACTAGCTGGTTTAAATTTTATTCGTCCTGATTGGGTTTTGCCTACCTGCAAAACTGCTTCTTTACAGGCTATCTGTACCACGCGGATAGGAGGTGTTAGCTTACCGCCGTTTGATAGTTTAAATTTGGCTTTGCATGTGGAAGACAATCCAGAATCCGTTAATCAGAATCGCCAAATTTTGCAAAAAAACGCCAAAATTCCCAGTCCTGCCCGCTGGTTGAACCAACAACACACAATAAAAGCACTCTACGTTAGCGCCCCTCCCACGCCTGATACGCCAGCACCCATTGCTGATGCCAGTTGGACAGATCAGCCTAATGTGGTGCTGGCTGTCATGACGGCAGACTGTATGCCCATTTTACTCACTAACACCACTCAAACTTTGGTGGCCGCTATTCACGCGGGTTGGAAAGGGTGTTTAAATGGGGTTATTGAAAACACCATTGCTCAATTGCCAGAGCAACCAGAAAATTTGATTGCTTGGATTGGCCCCTGTATTCGTCAGCCAGACTTTGAGGTGGGCGAAGCGGTGCAGCAAGCTTTTGTGGCAAAAGATTCAGCAACGGCTAACTGTTTTACCCCGATTAAAGCGGGTAAAACCTATGCAGACCTGGCAGGGCTGGGTATTTTGGCACTGAAACGAGCCGGCGTTCAGAAAGTTTATGATAGCGGTTTAGATTCCTTTCAACAGTCTGACCTTTTTTACTCCTACCGCCGAGAGGGCAAAACCGGTAGAATGGCTAGCTTAATTTGGTTGTAACTATTTAGAAAGTAGTAGTGTTTTGTTTTCATTACAAACTTAATTTAGTTTAAGTTTTATACTTTCATTTTTTCTTAATAGAAGCTAAGCTACTAAGGCTTTCTTATAGATTGAGCCGATTTTTAGTCATGCCTATTTTTTTAAAAGACCTTTTCCGCTCCATGCGGGACTCCTTTCGAGACCTATTGCCGATTATCTTAGTGATTGGGGTATTCCAGTTATTGGTTTTACAGCAACCTCTGCCAAATTTGGTAGATTTGGCGGTGGGTACCTTTTTTGTAGTGCTGGGGTTGACCTTTTTTGTCTATGGTTTGGAGCTGGGGCTGTTTCCCATTGGTGAGAGCATGGCCTTTGCCTTTGCGAAAAATGGGTCTGTATTCTGGCTGTTGGTCTTTGCTTTTGCTTTAGGGTTTGGTACCACTGTGGCAGAACCTGCTTTAATTGCGGTGGCTAATGAAGCTGCTAAGGTTGCTGCTACCGCTGGGGCTATAGCGGACACGGAAGCTGCCCGCCAAAGCTATGCGGATGGCTTGCGACTCACCGTGGCCTTATCGGTAGGCTTTGCCATAGTATTGGGGGTGTTTCGTATTCTCAAAGGCTGGCCAATTCAGTGGTTTATTATTGTGGGCTACATTTTGGTAGTGATTCAAACCTTCTATGCACCCAAAATGATTGTGCCTTTGGCCTATGATTCAG
>CAYOOU010000018.1:0-19710 GCA_964405635.1 uncultured Piscirickettsiaceae bacterium | reverse complement strand
TAATGATTTCTGCGTCCTCCTCTGCTTTGTAGAGCGAATAAAATATGACGGAGGAATGATCCCCGTAAAAATAAAAAGAACATAGCAATTATGGTGCCATATCCCATAATTTATTTACGGATTTTATGGAGGGGTATAAAAAGATTTCATTTCAAACAAATCTTCAGCTTTGAAGGCGGGAGATGAGTTGTATAATACGCTTTTTGGTCATTTTGGAGTTTTTTGTTATGTCTGATGCTTCCTTTAAACCTACGATGCAGCCGGAGGAGAAACGGGCGGCTTTTGCGGTGGCGGGGGTTTTTTCTACCCGCATGTTGGGCTTGTTCATGATTTTCCCTGTGTTTGCCCTCTTTGCTCAGCAGGACTTTAAGGATGTAACAGCTACTCAGGTTGGGATTGCGATAGGAATTTACGGCTTAACCCAAGCCTTTTTGCAGATTCCTTATGGAATGCTGTCTGATAGGTTTGGTCGTAAGCCTTTGATTATTGCTGGGATGTTGGTTTTTGCTATCGGCTCGATGATTTGTGCCACGGCAGATTCCATTGAGATGATGATTGTAGGCCGTGCCATTCAAGGGATGGGGGCTGTAGCAGCAGTGTTAATGGCAACGGTGGCCGATCTGGTGTCAGAGCAATTCCGGCTCCGTGCGATGTCTATTGTGGGGATGACCATCGGCTTGTCCTTTACCGTTTCGCTTGTAGCGGGTCCTGTTTTAGCTGAGTGGATTGGTGTACGGGGGATCTTTTGGACCATTGCGCTATTGGCAGGACTGGGGATTTTACTCACGATTTTTGCCATTCCTGAGATTAAGCGTCAGCATTTTCAACGAGAAGCAGAGGCAGACCCCAAACAGTTTAAAGAGGTGTTGAAAGATAAAGAGCTGTTGCGATTGGACTTTGGTGTATTTACTCTGCACGCTACACTAACCGCCATGTTTGTTGCCTTGCCGATTATGATTCGTGATTATGCTGGCATGGACTCTTTACATCATTGGGAACTGTACTTACCCGTGATGATTCTCTCTTTTGTATTGATGGTGCCTTTTATTATTCAGGCGGAAACCAAGGGGCGAATGAAGCAGATTTATCTGGGCGCCATTGCGACGATTGTGGTGGCTCAGCTACTCTTTATGACTTTTCATAGTGGCTTCTGGTCTTTCTTTTTTGTATTCTTGATTTTCTTTACCGCCTTTAATTTATTAGAGGCCTCTTTGCCTAGCTTAGTGGTAAAGATGGCTCCGGCGGATAAAAAAGGCACTGCCAGCGGTATTTATTCGACCAGCCAGTTTTTGGGCGCTGCATTAGGCGGTGCCTTAGGTGGATATTTTTATCAGCATTATGGGTATAATGGACTTTTTATTATGACGGCAACGCTGGGGCTGATTTGGCTACTGTTCGCCAAAGGAATGCAGAATCCGCTTCCTTTGAGTATCGCTTCGGTTCCTTTGCATTATGCTCAGAATGTGCAGGATAGAGCGCAGTTGCAACAGACTCTGCTGGACGTGGATGGGGTGCATCAAGTGGTGATTGTGCCAGAAGATGAGCGAATTTATTTTAAAATTGACCGCAAAAAAGTGAATGAAGTTGATTTAATAGAGTTTTTAAAAAAGGTTGCGTAACGACTCAGATTATCCCCTGAAATTTGCCACTTCTGCGTTGGAAAATGGACATTTACCCGTTGTAAACTCACATTTTCCGCCTTGAATCGACGAATTACAGGGGCAATCTGAGCAGTTACGATGGATACTGGGTAGTTACAAGATTGCTTAGCAATCTTGAAAAGTGAGAGAGTAAGTATGCGTGGCGTAAACAAAGTAATTTTGGTTGGAAGGCTTGGAAGAGATCCTGAAACAAAGTATTCGGCGAATGGAAGTGCCATTACCACCTTAAGTGTGGCCACTTCTGAACAGTGGACCGATAAAAATACAGGACAGAAGCAAGAAAAAACTGAGTGGCACCGAGTGGTAATGTTTGGAAAGTTGGCGGAAATTGCCGGTCAATATCTGAGAAAAGGCTCAAATGTTTACCTTGAAGGTAAGCTTCAGACGCGAAAATGGCAAGACCAAAACACTGGGCAGGATCGCTATAGCACTGAAGTCGTGATCGACTTTAATGGACAGATGCAGATGTTAGATGGCGGTAACCGTCAAGGTGGGGATGTACCTTTTGATGATGGCTTTAATCAAGCGCCCGCTGCCGGAATGATGGGCGGTGGCATGAATGCCGGGCAAGGCTTTGGTGCTCAGCCCAACCAGAATGCAGGTTTTGGCCAGAATACGCAAGGTGGCTTTGGGCAACAACCTGTGCAAAATCAGCAAGCACCCCAGCAACAAGCAGGTGGTTTTGGGCAAACACAGCAAGCGGCTCAACAACCCACTCAGCAAACCACACCACAGCCTGCTGCACAACCTGCACCGGCTTTTGCGCCTAATGACTTTGATGATGACGATGTACCGTTCTAGGCGTCTCATAGAGACCTTTGCACGAGTGAGACGCGTGTAAAGGCCTCTCTTATCTAACCTTGGGAAAATCTTTTAAGCAGCAGCGGCTGCTGGGGTTTCGGATTTCGCAGGCGCATTGATGGTTTTTGGTCTGTTGGACGACAAATGTTTTTGCCTCAGGCTGGCTTTGGGCGGTGGCTTTGTCCACACCAAAGCAGTAGCAGATGAGGGCATTGTCTGTATGAGACTTTTGTCCGATTGGGGTGCGTACTTGATCTTGAGTGAAGGTTTGTCCTAAGGCATTGAAGTAGATGACTTTACACTCTGGATCGTCACAGAATGCAAAGGGCGCTTCTAGTACTTTGGGTTCCAGCTTCCAAGGCGCTTTAAGGTGATGAAGTAGGGTTTGGTTCGGTATGGTGCGATAGGCTTTGCCATTGGCCGGGCAGGTGAGTTTACTAGGCTTTGTATCAGAACAGTTGTTGGATGAACAACAGGACATTTTGCTCTCCTTATTCATAAGTAAGCTCGAAACCTGCAGAGTTGAGGCGCTTAGCTTCAATTCTGAGATCCATTGCGGTGAGTGGGTGTTTGTCTAGCCAGTTGTCTTCAAACTCGAGATGAAGTTTCTGATCTTCAATATCTAAAATGGGGTCGGGTTGTTCGTAGTCCCGACCGCGGTGGATACGCACGGCGAGCCGTAACAGTACGGTGAGCAGGGGGAGCTTTTCATTGTGTGGCTCCGGCAGGGCTGCATACACCTCGTGGTTGATTTTTCCGCGGTGGTTCAGAAGCATCGCTGCTAGCATTTGGGTCTCTTGCTGAGAAAATCCGGGCATATCGGCACTGCCTACAATGTAGGCGGAGTGGTGGCGGTAGCGTTTGTAGCTGATGGCAATACCCACTTCATGCAGGTCTGCTGCCCATTGCAGAAGCTTGGCGTAGTCATAATCTGGATCGCGCAGTTTCCAGATGTTGCGAGCTTGTTTGTAGAGTTTACGTGCGGTTTGTGCAACATGGGTGGCTTGTACTTTATCTACTTTCATCCAGTTTTGCATGGTGTTGACGCTGCTTTCCCGCACATCTTCGGCAAAGAGTCTACCCAAGGTGTCAAAAATCAGCCCTTCGCGTAGGGCATTGGGAGAGACCTGCATCTGTTTGATTTTAAGCTCTTTAAAGGTGGCAATCAGAATGGCTAAACCACCAGCCAATACTGGACGGCGATCCTCTCTAAAGCCAGCAATTTCTACTTTGTCAATATGCTCCGCTTCAACTAGAGCGGACTTGAGCTTTTGTAACCCTTCTAAGGTGAGACCTTCGCCCCATCCATTCTCTTCTAAAATGGCGCCGACGGATTTAATGGTACCCGAGGCACCGTAGGCGACATCCCAGCCCAATTTACGCAGAATGTTTTTGTGCGGTAGCAGAATTTGACGGCAGGCCTCAATGGCTTTGTGAAAGCGTTTTTCGGTTATGAAACCATCGCCAAAAAATGCCTGGCTCATGCTCACACAGCCCATTTCGGTAGAGGTGAGATGCATATACTGGAAGTGTTTTCCAATAATGTATTCGGTACTGCCGCCGCCAATATCCATGACCAGCCGTTGGTCATTGCTGTGAGGCAAGCCATGAGCAACGCCAAGATAGATCAGGCGAGCTTCTTCTTGCCCAGCAATAATTTGAATTTCATGGCCAAGTGCCTTGCGTGCGGCTTTGAGAAAGGCGCGACTGTTTTTGGCATTGCGTAGGGTATTGGTGCCAACGGCTCGTACATTTTGAGAGGGAATATTGGCAATAAGCTGTCCAAAGCGAGCTAGGCATTCAATGCTTGCTTGAAAAGCCGCTTCTGTGAGATATCCCTTTTTGTCTAAGCCGGAGCGCAGTCGTACCATCTCTTTGTGCTTGTCGATTACCTGCATCTGACCATGGACTTCACGGGCAATAATCATGTGAAAGCTATTGGAGCCGAGGTCAATGGCGGCATAGAGGTTTTGGCTTTGTTCGATTGTCTGTTTCATAACCCTTAGTCCTGACAACGGCGGTGGTATTTATCGATTAAAATTTGTTGAGCACTCAAGGGCTCCTCTTCTGCTCCTGGCAGGCGGCGAATATAGTGGCCATCTGGTTGCAAAATCCATGCGCCTTGATTGTCTTCAAGGTAGAGCGCTAAGCCTTCAGTGTATGCCTTTTGGAAAATCTCAGGGTCCAGAATGGGGAAGCAGGTTTCTACTCGAGCGTAGAGATTGCGTCGCATCCAGTCAGCACTGGAGGCAAACAGCTCCGGCTTGCCGCCGTAGTTTTCAAAGTAGAACACTCGATGGTGCTCTAAAAAGCGGCCAATAATGCTGGTGACGGTGATGTTTTCTGAGAGGCCTTTGATGCCGGGACGCAAGCAGCAGATGCCTCGCACAATCAGGTCAATTTTAACGCCTGCTTGTGAGGCGTCATAGAGGGCATCAATAATGCCCTGCTCTTGCAGGCCATTCATTTTGGCGATAATTCGGGCCGGTTTACCCTGTTTGGCATTTTCTGCTTCTCGCAAAATGCGCTCGACCATGCCAGACTGAAGGGTAAAGGGGGACTGTAAAATCCGCTCTAGGTTTTTGGTGTCTCCTAAGCTGGTGAGCTGTTGGAATACTTTAAAGACATCTTGCCCCAAGGTTTGGTCAAAGGTGAGTAGGCCAAAGTCGGTGTAGAAGCGGGTGGTGATATGGTGGTAGTTTCCGGTGCCTAGATGGGTGTAGAATCTTAGTTGGTTGTCCTCTCTGCGAATAACGGAGATCATTTTTGCATGGGTTTTATAGCCCACCACGCCGTAAACCACATTGACCCCTGCTTCTTGTAAGCGGTTGGCTTGCAGAATATTGTTATCCTCATCAAAGCGAGCGCGTAGCTCTACCACAGCGGTCACTTCTTTGCCATTGCGGGCAGCGAGCTCTAATGCATCGATAATGGGGGAGTTTTCCCCGGTGCGGTAGAGGGTCATGCGAATGGCCAGCACTTCGGGATCTTTGGCCGCCTCTTGCAAAAACTGAATCACTGGGGTAAAGGCCTCATAGGGGTGATGCAGTAGAATGTCCTTTTCCTTGATGCGCTCAAACAGGCTGGCGGAGACCTTTTTCGGCTTAAAAAAGCGGAAGGTGGATTTCAGCTCTTTTTTGGGGTTGAGCTGGCAGGGAGTGAATTTGGGAAACAGCAGGTCTGGGCGATTGGCCATATCGGGCACTGCGCTGAGGCGGTGTAGATTCACCGGGCCGTTAACAATATAGAGTTTGCTTTCGTCAATTTGAAAACGGTCTAGCAGATAGTCGATAAGGTGTTTCGGGCAGCGGTCGGAGACTTCTAGGCGAATGGCTCGGCCATAGTCACGGCTGGTTAACTCCCCTTTTAGTGCACTCATTAAGTCTTCCACCTCTTCCTCATCAATAAAGAGGTTGGTGTTGCGGGTAACGCGGAATTGATGACAGGCGGTAACGGTCATGCCGGGAAAGAGGAAGGCGACATTGGCGTGAAGAATGGAGGAGAGAAAAACAAAGTCGTTTTCCCCTTCCGTGGCTTCCGGTGGCAGTTTGATAATGCGTGGTAGAGAGCGGGGTACCTGCACAATCGCCAAGCCATTGGTGCGGCCAAAGGCGTCTTTGCCCTCTAGGGAGACAATAAAATTTAAACTTTTGTTCAGCACACGGGGAAAAGGGTGACTGGGATCAAGTCCCATTGGGCTAAGTACTGGTTGCAGTTGGGTTTCAAAATAGTGGCGAATCCACTCTCTTTGACGATCATTCCAGTGGGTGCGACGCAAAAAGCGGATATTTTCTCGTTCTAAGGCGGGAATCACGATGTGGTTAAGAGTGTGATACTGCTCTTTAATCACCTTTCGAGCCTCTGCAGTGGCCAGTGCAATAACCTCTTGCGGTGTGCGTTGATCCGGCACGGTGCGAGCGGAAGCATCGCTTTCCATCTCATAAAGGCTGGCCATTTGCACTTCAAAAAACTCATCCATATTAGTACTGGATATGCAGAGAAACTTCAGACGCTCCAGCAGGGGAACCTCTTCACGCATCGCTTGTGCCAGCACTCGGCGATTAAACTCTAAGAGGCTTTTTTCACGGTTAAAATAGCGATGCTTTGGCTGGGTGATGTCTTCGTTTGGTTGAATTTGAGTATTTGTCATTTGGTCAGCTTTTAGGGTTATTTTTCAGTTTTTGAGCATTGGCAGCCACAAGGCGGGACGGGATCAACCCCTCCTGGGTTTTTGGGGTGGCAACGTAGGATGCGTTTAATGGCCAGCCAGCTGCCGCAGAGCAGACCATGTTGCTGCAAAGCTTGCAGTGTGTAGCTGGAGCAGCTGGGGTAAAAACGGCAGCTAGGGCCCAGTATTGGGCTGATAAAAATTTGGTAAAAGCGTATCAAGCCAATGAGTAGCCATTTGATGGGGTTGTAGCGTTGCCACTTTTTTAACATACGTCGCTTTCATCCTCTCCACAGCAGATATAAGTTTTGCCAATAAAGCGTTCTTGGTGTTGTTGGAGCCAATCTTCAATATCCTCTTCTTTAAGGGGTTTGCTGAAAAGGTAGCCTTGAATAATTTGACACCCTGCTTTGTAGAGAAAGGTGAGTTGTTCCATGGTTTCTACCCCTTCAGCAACGGTTTGGACATTGAGGTTTTGTGAAAGGTTAATAATGGTGTGTGTAATGGCTTTATCGTGCTCATTTTCAGGCAGACCATCCACGAAAGATTTGTCAATTTTAAGGGTGTTGATGGGCAGTTGTTTTAGGTAGCTCAGAGAAGAGTAGCCGGTGCCAAAGTCATCAATGGCCATATTAAAGCCAAGTGATTTCATGGTGTTAAGATGGTGAATATTGCTTTCAATATTGGTCATAATGGAGCGTTCGGTTAGCTCTAGTTCTAGCAAGTTCGGGGTGAGTTGATACGCATAGCCTCTTTCAGCCAGACTTCCAAAAAACTCAGGAGTTACAATCTGTTTGCTACTGAGGTTGACTGCAATCGGGATATTTTTGAGCTGAGGGTGTTGTTGCCACCGCTGCAGTTGTTTTAAGGTGGTTTCAATGACCCAGTCCCCAATCTCATTAATTAGATCAGACTCTTCAGCAATGGCAATAAATTTATCAGGCGGTACAAAGCCAAGTTCAGGATGAATCCAGCGAATTAGGGCTTCAAAGCTATGCAAGCTGTAGTCGTGCGTATTAATTTTTGGCTGGTAGACCAAAAAGAATTCATGATTCCGAATAGCGGTTTTGAGTGCCTGTTCAATTTTGATCTGCTCATTAAGTTGCTCTTCCATCTGAGGGGTGTAGAAGGTAAAGGTGTTTTTGCCCTCTTTTTTGGCGGCATACATGGCACTGTCTGCACGGCGTACGAGTAGATCATGGTGGTCGCCATCTTCAGGGTAGAGGGCGATACCAATGCTGGCTGAAACAGAGATGGTTCCCTGTGTAATATGGATGGGGCGCTGCAAAGATTTGAGGATGCGGCGTGCCAGATTTTCCAGGGTTTGGAGGCTCTTATAGGGGGTGAACATAATAAACTCATCACCCCCAAAGCGGCATAGGTGGTGAAAGCGGTCTATATGATCAATAAAGCCACGAAGACGGAGGGCGACGATTTTGAGGAGCTCATCGCCCGCATTATGTCCAAGGGAGTCATTGATCTGTTTAAACCCATCTAGGTCTAAAAAAAGGATGGCTGCTTTAAACTCTGGGTCTTGTTCGATTAGTGCATTGATGTTTTCTTTGAATTGGGTGCGGTTTTCTAATCCTGTGAGGGAATCGTAGAAGGCAAGTTGCTCAATGCGTTTGGCCTGTTTTACTTCACGGGTGATGTCGTGGATTTCAAAGAAGTATTCCCGCCCATCTTCTAATTCAATAGGCGTTACGGAAAGTTTGGCTTGAATTGGGGTGCCATTTTTAGTTTTTAATACCAATGGTTTATTGGAATTATTTTGGATTTTATCGAGCGCTTCAGAGAAAGATGTTTCTTGCTCTGATGAGAGCAGTAGGGAGAAAATGTTTTGCTGTTTAACTTGTTCAAATGTATACCCAAAGAGCGTTTTAGCAGAGGGAGACCATTTTTTGATTTTTCCATCTTCGTTTGTGATGACAATGGCATCGTGTGCATTGTTAATCAATTGTTGCAGGCGTTTTTTATAGATGCCCAAGGTGTCATAACGTTGAACCAGTTGGCGAGTGAGTCCAAACAGTAGCATAAAGGCAACAGAGGCGATTAGGGTGCTCAATAACAGAGAAAAGAGGTTAACTTGACTCAGTCGCCAGGGAGCATGGTAAGTTAGGGTGAGAGGTTTGCCTAAAAACTGAATGGGAAGCGCTAAGTCGATATTGGCTAATATAGGGTCTAGAGAGGTGGGGGGGATTAAAGTATTTTGGTGGGCGATTGAGTGACTCTGATACATCAGGTTTAAGCTTGCTTCATATTCAGTTTTATAGTTTGACAGTAATTCTTGCGGGTCAATTTCTCCTATAATGACCTCTTGGAGCGTACCTTGTAAATAGAAAGGTGAGAACTGAAGCATAATAGGTAGTTGTTTATGCTTGTGATGAACAAAAAGAGTAAAAGACTTATTTGCGCTTCCTTGTTTTTGTATAGGGGAGAGGCTATTTTGAATAAAGGGGATTAGGTCTTCACAGATATGAGAGGTGTGCTCAGGAGTATAGGGAAAAATGGTGGAGATAGGTAGGACTTTATTAGATGGTAAGGTATTTTCTGATGGAGTTACTGATGGCTCCCCTTTCCATGGTGAGAGTATATGGTGATGAATATGACAGGATTCAAACCCTTTTTGGTGCATAGAAGTGATAAATTGTGGCTGATCTTTAACTAAGGTGGCATAAGCAAGGGTTTGATACTCGGTGGTAAGTGCATGTGCCTCCAGTAAGTATTTAAATGTATCTAAGTCAAAGTTTGCACTGCTATGAAACTGTTGCAGATTGTGCAGACTATTATTAAGCTGGGTTTCGGTATTAAGGAGATTTTGTTGAAATGCTTTGAGTGATGCAAAGGTTTTGGCCTGTATACTTTGATGCTGCAGGAAGAGGTTCCAATAAAAAGTAAATCCCATGACCAAAAAAAATAGGGGAAAGAAAAGCATTAAGGGGCGCTTTTTAAGGGTGTTTATCCCTGCTTGGTAGAGTCGAAATAATCTCATTGGGCGTCTCTTCTCTCCAAAAAACGGTGAATAATGGTTTGCAAGTGGGGAGGGAGCGTTTGAATCATCTCTGGGTTATATAGAACTTGAAATTGTCTGTTCGGCACAATTTGTAAGTCTGAGGGGGAGAACCCTTGTTGTAAGATGAGCTTGGCAGTGTCTGCTGCCCACTGCCCCTGTTCAGAGGCAGACTTTAAGAATATTAGGTGTGTATAGGGTTGCATCGACTTTAAATAGGAGAAGGTCAGCTTTTTGGCCTGTTTTTGATGAAATGCAATCTCTTTTTGCGGTTGCCAGTTTTGCTTTATTGCTTGATAGTTGCCAAGAATAATAAAGTCGTGGGTTTTGTCTTGATTGAGTTCAATAAATTTTTGGTGCCACTCTTTAAGAGAGTGGGCTTGGACTGGTGTGAAGTTGATATGATAAGCGCGAGATTTTTGCTGGAAATATTGAATGTTTTTCTTTTCAGAGGTGGTGTTAGTGGCTAAAAATGCTATAGATATAGTTCTGTTGTATTTGTATGGTTCTGGTAATTTGTTAATAAAGTGAATAATGGAGTTTATTGGTAGCTTTTCAATCATGCCAGTGGTATTACGATAAGGCAAGCCATAAGGTTTTCCTGTATGGTTAATACCGCAAAAGACCACTGGGATTTGGCTGTTTTTATAATAGGGCTTAATCACATACTTCATCGCATTGTCATCACTGGTTAAGATAATGTCTGGCTGATGTTTTTGAATAAAAGATCGCGCCTGCTGGCCAATCTGTTTTAAGCGTTTTTCTGAGCGAATGGGTTTAGTGTCCATATAGAAGATGTGAAGTTGACAGACTCCATTGAGCGTTTGTTGAATGCTTCGAGTTTCCTCATCTTGCCAAAAATAGCCTGGCGCATAGGAGGCAATATAGACGCAGGTAGGCAAAGAGGGAGGGTTTGTTGCCTCAGGGTGCTTGGGAACAAGTGTGGCAGAAGCTGTGGATAAAGTGGTCATTAGCACCATGACAAAAAAGGCGGTCAAAAAAAAGAAAAAATGGTGCTTTAGTATTTTCACAGCAAGCCTTTATAATGAGGTTTATTCGTATTTATTAAGGGCAGAGAAAATGAATACCATTCTACTTAAGCAGGCCACCTTGGTCAATGAAAAGCACAGTCAAGTTGCAGACATTTTAATTCGAAACGGTCGCATAGAAAAAATTGCCTCTCAGCTTGATGTGCAAGCCGATCAGGTGATAGATGCTTTAGGGTTACATTGTTTGCCTGGTATGATTGATGATCAGGTGCACTTTCGGGATCCAGGCTTGACCAGCAAAGGAGACATTACCACGGAATCCAAAGCCGCCATTGCAGGTGGCACTACCAGCTTTATGGATATGCCCAATGTAAAGCCCCCTACAGTGACTTTGCAGGCATTGGAGGAAAAGTTTGAGATGGCGTCACATAAGGCGTGGGCAAACTACAGCTTCTATTTGGGAGCGACTAATGACAATATTGAAGAGGTGAAGGCGCTAGACCCTAATCAAGCCTGTGGGGTCAAAATTTTTATGGGGGCTTCTACAGGAAATATGTTGGTGGACAAAGAGCAGGCGTTGCGAGATATTTTCACCCATTCTCCGGTATTGATTACGACGCACTGTGAAGATACGCCCATGATTCAAGCACAAGAGGAAGTCTATCGTCAGCAGTATGGCGACAAGGTGCCGATGAAGCTTCACCCAGAGATTCGGTGTCGAGAAGCCTGCTACAAGTCCTCTTCCTTTGCGGTGCAGTTGGCAAAAGAGACAGGGGCTAATCTGCATGTGTTGCACTTGACCACGGCTGAAGAGATGGCTCTGTTTGAACCGGGCCCTGTAGAGGGGAAAAAGATTACGGCTGAAGCCTGTGTGCATCACCTGTGGTTTTCCGATGAGGATTATGACACCCGTGGTAGTTTGATTAAGTGCAACCCTGCGGTTAAAAAGCAGTCAGATCGTGACGCCATTCGCCAAGCGGTCAAAGAGGGACGCATTGACATTATTGCCACCGACCATGCCCCGCATACTTGGGAAGAGAAACAAAACCCATACTTTACTGCCCCTTCAGGCCTGCCGCAGGTACAGCAGTCTTTATGTGCGCTACTGGATTTGGTGCATGAGGGCGTTTTTGACCTTTATACTGTGGTGCAAAAGGTGGCACACAATGTGGCGATTCGCTATCAAATTAAAGACAGAGGCTTTATTCGAGAGGGTTACTGGGCAGACTTGGTGCTGGTGGATATGAACCAACCTCACAAAGACGACAAGGCACATAATTTATATAAATGCCAATGGTCTCCTTGGGAGGGGCACACCTTTAAATCTACGATACACAGCACCTTGGTGAATGGCAAGCTCATGTATCACCAAGGACAGTTTGCAGAGTTTGAACCGGGGATGCGGATTGAGTTTGATCGGAAGTAAAGGGGGTGTTTGATGAATAAAACAAAAGTGGATGATATGCTGATTGACATGATTTCACCTAAGGTGAAAGAAATCGAAGAAAAGTTTGGGAATAATCAACCCTTAACGCAAGAGGATATCAATACGCTACTGTTAAAGTCTCAATACAATCATATTAATCATTTAGATATGAAGTTGAATGAGGTGACAGCGGATGTGGCGTGTTTGAGGCAGGATTTTCAGCTCTTAGAGCAAAGAGTTGAGAGACGATTTGAGGTTTTTGAACAACGACTTGAAACTTTTGAACAAAGGTTTGAGACTTTTGAACAACGATTTGAGGTTTTTGAACAACGCTTTGAGACTTTTGAGCAAAGATTTGATGCTTTTGAAAATAGAATGGAGGCGACCATTCAGAAGGCTCTAAATCGTAATATGCTGTTATTTATTGCAGTGATGGGCTTTTTTGTGACGCTGGATAAGGTGTTAGCGGTGTTTGGTAACTACTCAGCTCACCCCTGAAATCCGCCACTTCTGCGTTGGAAAATGGTCATTTACGGAACGAACATTTTCCGCCTTGAATTGGCGAATTTCAGGGGCAATCTGAGCAGTTACGGTGTTTGTTCAGTTTGAGACTTGATGGATTGGGTCTCAAGCTGTAGAGGCGTTGTAGAATCTATATACTTCCCATTAGATTGGGGTCATCCATAAAACCATTCTTAACGCCTTTGGTGATCACCGCCACGGCATCGTGGGGGTGAAGGCTTTCAAGGTGGTTCACTCGTGCCCAGTAATCTTGGTAGCCTTGGGCTTCCAGCTTAGCTTGAAGGCGGCGGGCGGCGTCTTCACAGAACATGAGATTGCTGGCATTAAGGCGGGCAAATTCTTGTTCATCTTCTCGTTTAACGGCCGCTTGCACGGGGGTTTGCAGGGCATCTTCAATTTGGTTAATCAGTTCAGAAAGATTGAGAGTGTCTTCTGCAGAGACTTTTACCTTAACCTGAGCATAGGAGCGTTGGCTATGAGGGGTGGCACAGATCCCTTCTGGAGTGCCAAGCCACTCTAGCACCTCTTCATAGCGGATTTCACTGCCCTTAAATTGCGCTTCAAAGGCTTTTTGAATCAGCTGGCGAGAGAGGGCAGCAGAGCAAGGGCAGGTGGAGGAGTAGGGAATGGTGATGCCCACTTCACAATGGAATAGGCCATTACGCAGCTCGCCTCGCAGCGTGGCTGGATAGAGTTTCCAGCCGCTGTTGTCTGACTTGAGAGAGCGACGACGCTCATAGTAGCTGAATTTAAACTCCACAAAAGCATTTTGACTCAGGCCTTGGTGAGAGCTGATAAAAGCTTGCAGCAGGGTTTGTAACCGAGCAGGGCTGAGCGGCTCTGCAGTGGCCATTTCGTCCAAGATGAGGTAGAGCCGAGACATGTGAATGCCCTTGCTTTGTGGGTCATCTAGGCTCACATAGGCTTGTACCTGACTGGAGAGACGAACTGCCTCAAGGTTTGAAGATTGGACTAAAATAGGCAGTTCAATGCCACTCATTCCCACCCAGTTGATTTTTCCTTGTGGGCCTTGATGTGGCTGACAAGCGATATCGGGCATGTTGTGTTTACTCATGCAATTTCCTTCGGCTTTTTGTAAATAAGAAGAAAGATTATAACATGAGACTTTTGCATGAAATGAATCCGCAGTTAAAAATGGTTAAAATTTAGGCTAAATCCTCTCCACCCAGGAGTTCATCAATAATTTTCTGTCGATTCAGCTCAATACCCAGTCGTTCACTGATGATTTTGGCATCTCGGTAGGCGTTGCCTAAGCAGGTGGTGGCACCTGGTGATGGGGTCATATTAAAGATGAGCCGGTCTTTTTCAGGCACAATGCTGGCTTCGCCCAGTTGCAGTTGTTGCGTGGTTTTATTAATTACCTGTGGTCGTACACCTCCAATGCCCTCCGCATAGGAGACCATCTCTGGGGTGATGTCTGGTAGGATTTTTTGTGCGTCCTTGGCGAAAAGTCGTTCCCGCAGTTTGGGGATTTCAAACAGGAAGTTGCGGAAGATATAGTTGCGAATGGTGCTGTCGCGCATTAGGTCCCAGAACACTTTGATTACTTTAGTATCCAGTTTAAGGCTCTTCCAGAAATCCCAGTAGGTGCCACCGGTGTAGCGCTCCAGCTTTGGAATGGCTAGGGCGGTGGGGCCAAGACGAGTTTTATTGGGTTCTACCAGGTCGGGGTCTCCATGAATGGCGGCAAAGGGAAGTTTGTCGTTCTGCATGGTATAGACTTTGCCGTTGAGCATTTTGGGCACATAGTAGAAACTGCCAGCCATCGGCAGAATCGAGAGGTCTAGGCCATAGCCTAACTGGTTGGCTAAAAGCAGGCTATGTGCGCCAGCGGAGACAACGACAAACTTGGCATGAAAGGTGCCTTGTGGGGTGGTCAGCTCATAGTGGTCATCAAATTTTTCGATGGTTTTCACTTCGGTGCTGAGGTTAATGCTGATTTCACAGTTGCCTTTGCGTGCCTCTTGAATAAAGGACTTGGAAAGGTTACCAAAGTTGACGGCGCAGTACTCATCGGTGCAACCGGAGGCAAGAATTTTTTCAGGACGAGGCCGACCATTTTTGGTGGCTACTTTTGGCTCGACTTCGGCAATTTTTTTCGCATCCCACAACTCCATATAGGGGAAGGCCTCTTTAAATTCTTCGTGACGCTGTTCTAAGCGTTTGCATTCCTCAGCGCCCACGGCCAAAATCATTTTGGGGAATTTGAATAGAAAATCATTGTGCTCAACCAGGTTTTTGTAGTGCACTATCATATTGGCGGTGTGCTTCACCTGTTTGGCCTTTTCTAAGGTGTAGTTGGTCTCGATATCACCACAGTGCAGGGTTTGGCTATTGCTGCGAGCACTGGAGTTGAGAGGGGCTAAAGAACCGTATTTTTCGAGTACGGCAATGGATTTGATATTGCTATAGCGAGACATCATAAAGGTGAGGGCACACCCTGTAATGCCACCGCCAACAATCACCAGATCAAAACTACGATTCTTCATATTTTGGAAACCCGTCTTTAAAAATATAAATATTAGCAGTTTATTATAAACTATTTTTATGAAGCTTTTTGGTTCGATTTTTTGAGGTTGATAGAATAGGCATAAATGACAAGGAGTGTGCAATGAAATTTAAACAGGCGGTGTTGGTTACTGGTGCTGGGCAAAGGATAGGGTTTTATCTGGCGGAGCAGTTTTTGCGGCACACGCCCTATCCTGTTGTGTTTACCTATCGTACAAGACGACCAGGTGTGCAGGCCTTGCTGGATCAGGGTGCGGTGGGCATTCAGGTGGACTTTCAACAGTCGGATGCTGCTGAGCAGATTGTGGAGGCGTTACAGGCTCAGGTGCAGAGCTTACGGGCGGTGATACATAATGCTTCTTTATGGGAGCCTGATTCTGCCGTAGTGCAGCAGCCAGCACTTTTGCAGGCATTGATGGATGTGCATGTTAAAGTGCCCTTTTGGCTTAACCAGCAGTGTGCCCCGCTACTGAAGGCGGCAGGTAGGGCAGATATTATTCATATCACCGATTGTAAAGCCAAAATGGGGATGGAAGACTATGCCGCCTACTTAGCCTCTAAGGCAGCACTCAGCTCGATGACCCAATCTTTTGCCAAACAGTATGCACCTGCCATCAAAGTCAACGAGATTGCTCCAGGTTTGATTCTGTTTAACGAGGATGACTGTGAAGCCTATCGCCAAAAACGGTTGGCGCAAAGTGCCATTCCCATTGAACCGGGCCCAGAGGTGATTTGGCAAGCCGTGGATTTCTTAATAAATAACCTCTATGCCACGGGTACAGTGATTGATCTAGGGCAGTTGCAGAAGTGAAGTGGCATAGGTTTTGCTTAAAAAACAGGGCAGTAGCAACAGTTAAAAAGGAGACAGATAGATGATAAAACATAAGTTATTGAAAAAGGCATGGTCGGTGGCAATGATTGCCACACTTGCTTTGCCAGTGCTAGCCAAAGAAGACTCTCCAGCCACTATTCAAGGTGCCACAACGGTTGATGTGCAAAAGGCAAAATCGCTTTTTATGCAGGGGGTAACATTCATTGATGTCCGCAGTTACTCAGATTGGGAGGCAGGACGCATCCCTTTGGCTATTCATATTGAGTTAAAAAAGGAGCTGACGCCTGAGTCCCTAGCGGCAGTTGTGGGAAAAAATGAGCCGGTTGTGTTTTATTGTAATGGTTTGAAGTGTCATCGCAGTGCCCATGCCACCCAAAAAGCGGTGAGCTGGGGGTACCAAAAAGTGTATTACTTTCGTACGGGTTACCCTTCTTGGCGTGATGCATTGAATCCAGTAGAGTAGGGGAAAGATGATGAATTTATCAATTCGTAATAAGGTTATTTTAATTAGCGGTCTATTAATCTTTATGATTGCCATAATGGCATCGGGATTTATGTGGCATGGACAATCAGAAATCATTCATGTGCAATCAGCAGTTGACATTAAAAACGCACAGCTGATGATTGAGAGTAACCGCATGGCAGGCTACCGCCAGCTTTATGATCAGCAGTTCTCTTTTACACGTAATGAAAAGCTTAAGATTGCATTGCAATCTAAGCAGGCATCTGGTGTGCATAAAATTTTATCATCTAATTTTAAGCGGCTTAAGGCAAGCAGGGTTGTCTCTGCTCTGCAAGCAGTTGATACTTCAGGCAATGTGTTGGCAAATTTACCGTCGAAGCATAGCTTGAAGTCTGAAGAGTTAGTAAAAAAAATGCTTTCTGAGCAGAAGGTTGTTATGGATACCATTGTGGATAGCCAAGGGGTGCCGTTGATGGCATTGGCTTTTCCACTTTATGTGGTGCCAGGGCAGCCAGCGGGTGGCATCGTTTTGGCTCAGTCATTTGATAAATATTTAGCAAATTTGGTGAAGGGCAACCATGAAACCTTTAGTTTTGCACTTGTGAACCAACGGGGGCAATTGGGTAAAACGTTTGGACGTGTACCTTTGCGAATTTTAACGGCACTGTCCCAAAACAGTCGGTTAGATAAAGAGATGCATTGGGTACGTTCAGATGATATGCATACTTATAATGTGATTAATTTACCGCTCTTTGATGTGAGTCGTCACTGGTTGGGTTCTGTTTTGTTAGTGCGAAATATTGACAGGGTTCAAGGTATAAAAACGCAAGAGGTTTTATATACTGTAGGAACTATCGTTTTATTTGTACTCATGGCGCTGTTAATTCTTTTTTGGCAGTTGAAAAAAGCGTTTGCACCGCTGGCCGAAGTGGAAGGCGCTGTGACTAAAATAGCAGATGGTGACCTGCATGAGGTCTTTGTCGCTCAAGGCGATAATGAGATTAGCCGTCTGATTTACTCTTTAGAGCAGATGCGCATGGGCTTAAATAAGCTGACAAGAGATGTACAGCAACAGTCTAATGAGTTAACCAAATCGGCGAATGAGACGGTAGAGGACTCAGCAAAAATTGAGCAGGTGTTGAAAAATGTGAAGGGGCAGTTAGAAAGTGCCAATGACCATGTTCAGAAAGTGGCCAGCTTAGCAGGACAAATTGCTAAGCAGACCGATACTGCCTTAGAAAAGGCTGAGCACACCGAAAACTTAACTGAAACGGGTCAAAAAGTACTAGAGAAGACTGCTCGTTCCTTAGATGAGTTGACCACTCAGGTGTCAGATGCAGCTCTGGTGATCAACTCACTGCAACAGGATACGCAAAATATTGGAAATGTCTTAGTAGTGATCCAAGAGATTGCTGAGCAAACCAACCTATTGGCGTTGAATGCAGCCATTGAAGCTGCTCGAGCAGGCGAGCATGGTCGTGGTTTTGCAGTCGTGGCGGATGAAGTGCGTAGTTTGGCAAGTCGTACCCAATCTTCAGTGAGCGAGATTGAGCAGATGATTAAGTCTTTGCAAGAGGGGGCAACAGGTGCTGTGAAGAGTATGGAGGTGGCTCAAAAACGCAGTGATGAAACGGCTGAGCTGACCCATAATACTGAAGAGGTGCTTGCAGAAATTCGTTCAGCGATGGAAGAAGTGAAAACGCAAAGCCAAAGCATTTCTCAGTTAGCAGAAATGCAGCAGAACGAGGTGAACTTGGTCAAAGATGAGACGCAACGCATTACCCGAGAAACAGAAGAGGCGACAAGGTTGGGCGACCAAGGCAAGCAGCGCGCACTCTTGTTGCAGCAATTGGCAAATAAGCTCAAAGGGTTGGTGCAACACTTTAAGCTCTGAACATTGTGAGCTTTTGTTTGATAAGATAGCCTCAACCTTGGTTGGGGCTTTTTTGTACCTAATTCATGGTCGTGATCATAGACTTTAGGAGTGAAGAAAATGAAACAGAAAAAGCTGACGGTCTCACTGGTATTGGGCAGTGGTGGGGCTTTAGGGTTGGCGCATATTGGTGTGATTCACTGGTTAGAAGAACACGGCTATGAGATTCAATCGGTGACGGGTACTTCTATTGGGGCTTTGATTGGGGGAATGTACGCGGCAGGCAAACTGGATGAATATGAGGCTTGGGTACGGAGGATTGATAAACTGGACATTTTATCGATGCTGGATTTTACCCTAGGCAACGGCGGTATTGTAAAGGGGGAGAAGGTGATTCAATATCTGATTGGCATGGCAGGCGACACGCTGATTGAGGATCTACCGATTAAATACACCGCTGTGGCAGCCGATGTGTTTGAAGAGAAGGAGGTGTGGTTACAGTCGGGACGGCTGTTTGATGCAATTCGCGCTTCCATTGCCATTCCGCTCTTCTTTACGCCTCATGAAGTCAATGGCCGCACTTTGGTTGATGGTGGGGTGCTGAATCCAGTGCCAATGGCCCCCACCTTGTCGGATCACACCGATTTGACTATAGCGGTGAACTTAATGGGTAAACCTATAGAAGAGGTGTCACACCATGCCCATTCCACTTTGATTCAGGGGGATCAGGATCTGCTTGAAGAGCAGTCAAAGCATGAAAGCGGTTGGGCATTGGAGCAGACCTTAAAGCGTTATCTGCAAGCGTTTCAGGACTCAATGGTCGAAAAATTGATGCCGAACTTGGGTTTCTATGATCTGGCTAACCGCTCTTTTGATACCATGCAGGGAACCATTGCACGATTAAAGTTGGCCACCTATCCCCCCGATGTGGTGATTGAGATTGAGCGGAATCTCTGTGGCATGTTGGAGTTTGACCGTGCCAATGAGATGATTCCATTGGGCTATCAGCGAACAGCAGAGGTGATGCAACGGTATGAAGCATCAATAAAAGTATTAAATCGGCACGATTTTGTTTAAAATACTTAGTTTTATGTATTGAGGATGGATGGTAATGGAAGAAATGTTGCAGCAGTATGTAAATAATTTGTCTGCAGGTGATCAGACGACTTTGATAGCTACTTTGTTGGCAGCCGTAGCGGTATTTTTTGTGGTCAAGATGTTAACAGGCATGGTAAAAGCACTTATTATTATCGTTGTGCTTTTGGTGGGGGCGGCCCTTCTCTTTCCTGATGCTCAGGTAATGGATAAGGTGAGCAACGGTGCACAAACCGCTTTGGAAAAAGGCAAAGCCCTTACAGAAAAGTTGGGAGATGCAGCCACAAGCAAAGTGGCTGAAAAACTCAAAGAGGCAGCACAAAAAGCTGCAGAACATTAAG
>CAYOOU010000017.1:5867-21495 GCA_964405635.1 uncultured Piscirickettsiaceae bacterium | reverse complement strand
ATATAAAGAATATCGAGATTTATTTTTATTTCATGCAGAGGTTACAGTCTTGTACTTAAAAGAAAGTTATATCTCTTATAAAGGGGGGATATTGGATATAGAGAAAACCATTCAAGTGATTCAGAAGTTTAGAACTATTATGAACTCTTTTATTAAGTAGCAATTTTTAAAATTAGGATACTATTATGGAAAAAAAATATATTTTGTGTCGGTCCCCAGAGTCTGTTGTTAAAGAGGGCTGGGTTAGTTATGGATGGAGTAAGGTTGATTTTTCAAAGTTTGATGACTTTGGTGGCTTAGCTAAAGAAATAGAGTCTCAGTATGGAGGATTTGGAAGAGGTAAGAAACAGGTTAAAAGGTTTTTTGAACTAGAAAAAGGGGATATTGTTGTTGTTCCGGTTACAAGAGGGATCTATATAGGTGTTGTTGAGGGAGAAAAGAATTTTATTCCAGGGGAAAAATATCCAAATAGGGTTAAAGTGAGTTTTTATCCAAAAAATGGAATGCCTATTCGCACCCCTAGAGTACAGCTATCCAATAAGTTATCAAGTCGTTTGAGAGTCAGGATGTCAGTGGCTGATTTAGAAGGGTTTAAAGGTGAGTTATCAGGTATCGTATGTGCGATAGAAAGTGGTGAATACTATAATATTAATTCTAATCTAGATAATATCAGGGTAGAGCAAGAAGAAGCTTTTAAAGAACAATTGTTAAAAAATATCCAAAAAGGTCAAACTTTTTTAGAAAGTGGGGGGATGGGGCTAGAAAAACTGGTAAAAGAATTATTAGAAATTGAGGGATTTGAAGAGGTTGTCATCAAAGCAAAAAATGCCCATAAGGGTATTGCTGATGTTGATATTGAGGCGACTAAGACTGATAAGTTTATTACGCATAAGATGTTGATTCAGGTAAAACATCATAAGGGAATAACAGGGAGTAAGGGGGCTAAGCAATTAGATGCACTTAAAGTGGATGAGGACAATGTTATATTAAGTCGTTGGCTAATTACGACTGCAAATGATGTTGAGTTAAATGAAGAATATGAAAATAAAATTTATGTAATGAAAGGAAAAGAGTTTGTAGATTGGGTGTATGATAACCTTCACTCTTTGAGCAAAGAAACACTAGATACATTAAAAGTCTCTTGTATTCCTAGTTTAATTGAATAGTGCTTAATTTTTTGTAATAAGCTATGTATTCTTCAACGCTATCAATCTTTGATTTATTTGTCGTCGATAAGCTAGGGTCAATCTCTTTAAGCGCTTCGCTTAATTTTAATCTGTTTTCAAGGTGTCTTATGAAAAAAAGCGCTTCAGTCTGTGCGAGCTGCTTTTTATTTTTGTTGTACCTTTTATAACCTAGAAGGATAAAGGTGAATACGAATGAACCTAAGATACCGTTGACAATTAGAGTGGGTTGGTGGCTTGTCCAGCCGAAAATAGAGAGTGCAATAAAGCTGATTATCGTTAATACTAGAAACCCGTTTACCTTTTTAATGCTTTTAGGATTGGGCTCAAAAGCTTTAGACTCCAGATCTTCTGGCTTAAGTTCTGAAATAAGTTTTAGAGCCTCTTCTTTAGTTAAAGGAGTGTTTTTAGCAAGGTAATATTTGTGGATGGGTTTCATGGATTTGTTTAGTGGGTCGTCATAAAAGGTCGTATTATACGACCTTTTTATTGGGCGATTAAGCGTTGTGTAAAATAAATACAGTTGCTAGTCCTAAGAAGGAGAGGAAGCCTGCCACATCGGTGATGGTGGTGAGGATTACGGCTCCTGATAGGGCGGGATCGATACCCATTTTTTTGAGCAGTAATGGAATCGCAATGCCGGAGATATTGGCGATGGTCATATTGATAATAATGGCCAAGAAGATGACTAAGCTGATCATGGTGTCATCAAACCAGGCTTGTGCGATGCCAGCTACGACAATTGCCCAGACGACTCCGTTAATTAGACCGACCCATAGTTCTTTATTGAATAGCCACCAGCGGTTGTTTCCGCCAATTTGACCCAAGGCTAAACCACGAATCACTACTGCAAGGGTTTGTGAGCCTGCAATGCCTCCCATGCTGGCCACGACAGGCATTAATACAGCCAGTGCGACGACTTGTGAGAGAACTTCTTCAAACTGTCCAATCACAAAGGCAGCTAAAAAGGCGGTGGCTAAATTAATTCCTAGCCAAATGCCTCGACTTTTGGCGGTGTCAGGAATGGGGGCGAATAGATCATCGTCTTCACTTACCCCAGACATATTCATCATGGTGGCTTCATCGTCTTCACTGATGATCTCCATAATGTCGTCAATATTTAATTGCCCGACCAGTTTGCCTTCTTCGTTCACTACTGGGGCAAAGTGCAGTCCTTTGGCACGAAGCACTGAAGCGGCTTCACGAATGTCCATGGTATCCACTAAAGCAATGGGTTGATGCATATGGTCTGTGACCAGATTATCTTGAGGATATTTAATTAAGTCCACCAAGCTGATGGAGCCGACTAGGTGGCCTGCTTTGTCCACTACTAGAATTTCTTGTGTCTCATCATCTAGTAAGTCTTTCATCCGCACAAAGCGTTGTACGGTCTCAAGTGTCACATCCTCTTTGACATTGACGGTTTCGGGGTCCATATAGTGACCCACCACACTTTCATCATAGGACTGAAGTTTTTCAACCTGCTCTTTGGTCTCATCATCTAACTGATTGATAACATCTTCTTTGATCTCTTTGTCAACGGTATCTAGGATTTCGGAGATCTCTTGAGCGTCCAGTTCTTTAGTGACTTCGGTTACGGTATCAGAGTCCATTTCGCTCATGAGCGTAGCACGGACGTCATCACTTAGCTCTGCCAGAACCTCCCCTCGCTCCTCTTCTGAGACACACTGCCACAGCTTTTGGCGTTTCTCGATAGGAAAAGATTCTAAAAAATGGGCGATTTCTGCTGGGGTGTGTCCACTAAAAAAAGCACACACCTCAGACTGCTTGCTCTGCTCAAGAAGGGCTTGCAGCACTAGTAGCTGTTCCTCTCGAGAGTGTAGAATTTCCTCTTGTTGCATGGTGTGTTCCTTTTTATTCGGCTGCTACGGTTTCAAGTTGTTCAGTTTCGGTTAGGCGCTTAACAAATAGCTTTTCCGGGCGGTGGTTTTTAATTTCGAGTACTTTAAAGAACCAGCCGTCATATTTCACCGTGTCTCCTACATTGGCCAAGCCGTTAATGGTCAACATAATCAGACCGGAAAGGGTACTGACATCGACTGTTTCACTGAACTTGATATCGGTGAGTTTTTCAAACTCGTGGATTGGCATGAGCCCATCTACTTCAAATCCAGCGTAAATATCAGGTTTTTCGTTTTCTTGATGCACCTGCACCACCTCATCGTCCAGCTCATCGGCAATTTCACCTACAATCTCTTCAATGAGATCTTCCATGGTAATAAGGCCAGAGAACGCGCCATGTTCATCAATCACAAAGGCCATATGTGCATTTTTGCCTCGCATTTCGTCAAAGGCTTTTTGTAATCCCATGAGTTCTGGAATAATCAGTGGTTCACGGGCAATTTTTTTGAGGGTATCGTGGGTAATGGTCTCGTTGTCTAGCACTTTGATGGTGAGGTCTTTAACCAATAAAATGCCTACAGGGTTTTCTAACCCGCCGTCAGTGAGGGGAAAGCGAGAGTGTCCGTTGGCTTTGATGCGGGCAAGAATATCATCAAGAGATTGTTGCAAATCCAAGTAGTCCACCTGGTTGCGAGGCACCATAATGTCTCGCACAATGCGGTTATCAAACTCAAACATATTTTGAATCATATCCGCTTTGGCATCATCCATTGCGCCATGCTCTGAAGCGGTTTCAATTAACTCGCTCAGCTCTTCAACACTGAAAATCTCTTCATGAGAAGCCTCTTTCACGCCCATTTTTCGCAAGATGGCACCTGAAGCCCAGTATAGGGCTTTGGTCAGTGGGTAGCTTAACCAGTAGAAGCCTTGTAGTGGCAGTGTCACCCAGAGAGAGACGGTTTCAGGCTTGCGAATGGCAAAGGTTTTGGGCACCTGTTCCCCTAGCACAATATGCAAAGAGGAGAAGAGGATGAACCCCAGCAAGAAAGCGGTAGGGTGGAGCATCTCTTCAGGCATACCAACGCTGTGAAATAGTGGCTCCAAAAGCTTTGCAACGGCGGGTTCTCCTACCCAACCTAAGCCAAGAGAAGCCATTGTGATACCCAGCTGGCAAGCTGCTAAGTAGGATTCTAAGTTTTGTTTAATTTTAAGCAGAAGCTTGCCATTGAGTCCGCCCTCTTTGGCATAGGTTTCTGCTTTGCCCATCCGCACTTTGACCAATGCAAACTCTGCGGCAACAAAGAAGCCGTTGGTAATTAGCAGTAAGATGACAATCATTAAGCTTGTTGAGGTATCCATCTGTTTTCCTGTTCAGTTAAAGCCGTTAAGAGACCTTTGTACGAGTGAGGCATGATAGGTGTATCCATGAGACGATCTATCTAAGATTGGGGCAGTTTAAGGGTTTTCAAGGTCTGTTTGAGTTTTTCATCGTACTTTTGAAGTTGATTGTGCCGAATCATGGCCTTAAGCTCTTTTATATAGACCTCTTTACGTTGAGAGTAATTTACCAAACCATCCACTAAATAAATACCATAGGGAAATTGTTTTTTCTGACGCAAATTCCAGCGAATATCTCGCACTAGCTTATAAGTGGGATGGCGATTGATATTTCGTATATAGCTTCGTACAGAGTCGAGTACGGAATTGAATTTTTGTACCGCATGATAGTGTTTAGGGTCCATCAATTTAGGCTCAATACCACACCCTTTGGTAAAGCACCATTGACCATAGAAATTTTTAGCCTGTTTTGCAAAGCGTGAGGTGCCCCATGCGGACTCATTGGCGGCTTGAGCGAGTGCCATAGAGGGCGGAATGAGGTCAACACGCTTGAGTAAAGCTTGCTTGATTTCTGCTGGTGTATGTTGTTCAGTTTTTATTCGATAATCTTGAGTTAACTTTTGCCATTTTTGGTTATTGGGTTGATATTTATGGGATTGAATCCATGCTCTGTCCTGCATGATTTCAATAATGGCTTGCTCGACTTTGGGGTACATAAACTCAAAAAATGCCCGTTTCTTCTGTTTAATATCATAATATTGGCCAAGGTTAGGCATTTTTTCTTCTTCAGTAGCGGGTATGGGTTTAGAGGGCGGTGAGGGGGGTACAGCTAAAAACAGCAAAAAGACTATTAAGGCGATTAGAGTGAATAGAAGTGTGGTTAGGCGTATTTTCATAATGTTTAAGTAAAAGTTTTTTGGGTATGAGTCTTTTGCATGGGTCAGGGCACGAGAGAAAAAAGAGTGAACCGTGCAAAGGGCTCATTATATAAAAAAACCCGGATGAACCGGGCTGGGGGATTCTATTGACTTCTATTTAAGAGCGTTTAATCAATATTTCCACACTTTAAATTTCCAGGTACGGCAATATCAATGCGGCGAGGGTTGGGAAGATTGAGGTTGTTCATAATCACCTCAAAATCTTCATAGGGGCGGTTATTGCCCACTCTAACATTAAACTGTATCTCTTCTTCAATGGTGCTTTGAGTAAAGCCTTTATAGTCATGTGCAGGGAAAATTTGAGTGTCTGCTGGTAGGTCATTGAATAGTCGTTGCAAAGAGGCGTACATGGCTTCATTGCTGCCAAGTTGGAAATCGGTACGGCCACAATCTCGTACAAGCAGAGTGTCGCCAGTAAAGGCTGCTCCGTCGATTATATAGGTGATGTCATTATTAGTGTGGCCTGGCGTGTGCCATGCAGTGATGACCTGCTCACCAAGTTTAAAGGTATCCCCTTCATCGGCTAGAATGTCGGCACACTCAGAGCCTGAATTTTTGTGTACCACGATTTTACCGCCAGTGGCTTTACGAATGGGACCTGCACCGGTGATGTGATCGGCATGGATATGGGTTTCTAAAAGATATTTGATGGTGAGACCCAGCTCGTTAATGTGCCGCAAATCCCGTTCCACCTGTTCATGTACCGTGTCAATAATGGCCGCTTCTTTGGTCTCCTCATCCCATAAAATATAGGTGTAGGTCCAAGTGTCATAATCAAACAGTTGGCGGATTTTCATATTACAATACCTCTTTTAAGTAAACCCAATATTAGAGTTTTCTGATATTTAAGCGAGTGTTCAAATTATCACCATTTTAAAGCTGAAAAGCAACTTCTTTTATGAATCCAGAAATTTCCTTTAATATTAATAAGTTATCTAACTATGAAAGCCTTGATAAGCTGTTGGGTGGTTGCCAAATTCGGGATCAGTATCGTCTAAAAAAGCAGTTTCAGCGATTGTTGCAACAGAAAAAGCAGGTTAAAACCCCTGAACAGCAAGAAAAATGGGGGCAGGACTGGGGATTTTGGCAAGAAAAAGTTCAAAAATCCATTGCATTGACCCAGCAACGCATGCAAAGAGTGCCTAAGCCGATAATTTATGATGACAACCTGCCGGTCGCACAGCGACGGGAAGAGTTGATTGAGCTGATTCAAAATCATCAGGTGGTGGTGATTGCTGGGGAGACCGGATCGGGTAAAACCACTCAGATTCCCAAAATGTGTTTAGATGCTGGACAAGGTGTTTTAGGGCGTATCGGATGCACACAACCTCGGCGGCTTGCAGCTCGCAGTGTGGCGGAGCGCATTGCAGAAGAGTTGGGATCCAGCTTAGGAGAGTTGGTGGGCTATCAGGTGCGGTTTCACGATCAGGTGAAACAGGAGAGCCTGATAAAGGTGATGACTGATGGAATTTTATTGGCAGAGGTGCAGAATGACCCTTATCTCTCTCAGTATGACACCATTATTATTGATGAGGCGCATGAGCGGAGCATCAATATTGACTTTTTGCTGGGGATTTTAAAAAAGCTTCTGCCCAAGCGTCCAGACTTAAAGGTGGTGATTACCTCTGCCACCATTGATGTGAACCGTTTTGCAGAGTTTTTTCAAGATGCGTTACCAGAGCAGAAAGTGCCAGTGGTGGAAGTCTCAGGCCGTACCTATCCAGTTGAAGTTCGCTATCGCCCCTTAGAGACCTTTACCGATGATGAGGGCAATGAGTTTGAGCAGGACATGACCACAGGGATTCTTCACGCCCTAGAAGAGCTACAAGAGATTGACCCCTTTGGCGATGTGCTGGTGTTTCAGATTGGGGAGCGGGACATAAAAGAGACCGCCGAAGCGCTACGCAAACAGAATTTAAAAAATACCGAAGTGATTCCGCTCTATGCTCGGCTCTCGATGAGTGAGCAGAACAAGGTATTTCAAACCTCACAAAAACGACGAATTATTTTGGCCACCAATGTGGCAGAAACCTCTTTGACTGTGCCAGGCATCAAGTTTGTGATTGATCCGGGGCTGAGTCGGATTAGCCGATATAGTGTGCGTTCCAAGGTGCAGAGACTGCCGGTGGAGAAAATTTCTCAAGCTTCAGCCAATCAGCGGAAAGGGCGATGTGGAAGGGTCAGCTCTGGCGTGTGCATACGCCTCTACAGTGAAGAGGACTTTAAGTCGCGTCCAGCATTTACCGATCCAGAAATCAAGCGCACCGCACTCTCAACGGTGCTGTTGCAGATGGCTCAATTGAAATTGGGCGATGTCAAACGCTTTCCATTTATTGAACCACCAGAAGATAAGGCGGTGAATGATGGTTATCGGCACCTACAAGCTTTGGGGGCAATTGATGAGAAGCGAAAGCTCACGCCTCAAGGACGACAAATTGCCAAACTGCCTGTGGATCCTTCCATTGCCAAAATGGTGCTGGAGGCAGAGAAGCGGGGCGTGTTGACAGAGGTGCTGGTGATTGCAGCAGTGCTCAGTATGCAAGACCCACGGGATATGAATGAGAGCAATATGCAGGCCGCACGGCAGGCACATAAAAAGTGGGAAGACCCTCGTTCAGACTTTCTATTTTTTCTTAATCTGTGGCACTTCTATCAAGACAAAAGGCGGCATCTTAGCCAGAATAAATTGCGCAAGTTGTGCAAAACCAACTACCTAAACTACTTGCGAATGCGGGAGTGGCATGACCTGTTTTTCCAGCTAGAGACCAGCCTTAAACGCATTGGACTTCACCCTAAGCCGTTGCACCTTTTGGAAGAGGTGAAGGATAAAAAACCCGGGGTTCTTCAAGAGCGATTGGCAGATATTCACAGCATTGCCATACACCAGTCACTGATGGCAGGGCTGCTGGACAATATCGCCATGCGGGGAGAAGAGAAGGAAAAGAGCTATTTAGGCGCACGCAATACTAAACTCTTTATTCACCCAGGCTCGGTGCTGTTTAAAAAACGTCCCAAGTGGCTACTTTCTGCCGAGCTGGTGGAGACCACTAAGCTTTATGCCCGCACCAATGCAGAAATTGATGTTCGTTGGGTGGAGCCCTTAGCCAAGCACCTGATTAAACGCAGCTATCAAGACCCGCACTGGGAGAAAAAGCGGGGGCAGGTGGGGGCGTTTGAGTCGGTTACCCTCTATGGCTTACCTATTGTCAATCGCCGCAAGGTGAACTATGGTCCCATTGACCCCAAAGAGTCCCACAAAATTTTCCTGCTGGCTTTGGCGCAAGGAGAGGTGAATACCCGTTTGCCATTCTACCGTCACAATCAAAAGCTGATCGCCCAGGTGGAAGCGCTGGAGCATAAGCTACGACGCCCCGATTATCTGGTGGATGAGACCGTGCTCTATGAGTTTTATGCAGAAAAAATCCCAGAGCACATTTACAGCCAACCCGCCTTTGAAAAGTGGGTGAAAACCGCACCACCAGAGGTGGAGAAATCGCTCTACCTGACAGAAGCGGATTTGCTTAAGCAGCGGGTGTCGGAAGAGGTGCTTAAAGCTTACCCCAATCAGGTGACTTTAAAAAATCAACTTCAACTTAAGGTCGATTATCATTTTGATCCTCGTAAAGTGGAGGACGGGGTGATTTTTCACCTCAAGGTCAGTAGCTTGAACTTGGTGCAAACCGAACAGTTTGAGTGGCTTACTCTAGGCTTTATTAAAGAGAAAATTGCCTTCTATATTAAAAGCTTGCCTAAAGGGTTGCGAAAGCAGTTTGTGCCTGTGCCGCAAACCGCGGATTTGGTGTGGCAGCAGATGGAGCCCGAAAGCCCCAAACGTGGTAGTTTCCTAGAGCAGTTGGTGTGGGCACTGAATCGCCTTGGCAACCAGCCGGTGAAAGCATCAGATTTTGCAGAGGTGAAGTTGCCGAATCACCTTAAACCCTTTTTTATTCTGAAATCTGATGATGGCAAAAAGGTGCTGGCCAAAAGTGAAGATTTGCAACAACTCAAAGCAGAGTATCAACATCTCGTGGATCAAAAGATTGCCCAGCACTCTGTGAGCCAATTTGAGCAAAAACAGGTGACCCAGTGGGACTTTGGCGACCTCCCCGAAGAGGAAACCTTGAAAGCCCAAGGCAGCAAAATCAAAGCCTATCCAACTCTTAAAGTGGAAGTGCAAGAGAAGGGGGGAGCGTCTGCGGTAGTCTTGACCCTTATGGCCGATAAAGCTCTGGCGGCAGAAGCACATGGCGAAGCGGTTTTGCAACTGATTCAACAACAGCTACCCGATAAGGTGAAGTATCTGCGAAAACAGCTCCCTCTGCAAAAAGCCTGCCTCTGCTTTGCTCCCTATGGCAGTTGTGAGCACTTGACGCAACAGGTGGTGCAGCGCGCTTTGCAACAGCTAGTGCCTGACCCCGCCAGCATTCGCACGCAGCTTGCTTTTGAGCAGGTATTGGAACAAGTCCGAAGCCACTGGGTGGCCGAGTCGCAAAAATTGGCCAAATTGGTGAGCGAAATCCTTACCGAACACCAAAAACTCGCCAAACAGCTCAAAGGCAAAATCAATCCCCGTTGGCTGGCTGCACTGGATAGTCTCAATGACATTCGTCATCAATTGGACACCCTCATTTCACCTAACTTCGTGAGTGAGACCCCTGATCCCTGGCTGGCACAACTGCCTCGTTATCTAAAAGGGCTACAAAAGCGGTTAGAAAAGCTAGACCAAGATCCTAATAAAGACCAGCAGGTTTTAAGAGGGTTGAAACCTTTATTAGACAAGTTTGAGCAACTACAGGCTGAACCCACCTATGCTAAAAATCCCGCCTTTATTGAGCTGCGTTGGCAATTGGAAGAGCTTAGAATCAGCTTGTTTGCTCAACCGATGAAAACTTTAAAACCCGTATCCATTCAGCGGTTGGAGAAGGCGTTAAAAGCATTGTGAGAGCTTTGCACGAGATGGATACACGGATAAAAAAGGCTAAAATTCCTCGACTCTTCGTTGAAAAACTTGGCAATAGCTGGCTATTGCCTGCGTTTTCCGCCTCGATTCGAGAAATTTTATCTCTTTTTTCTCTCGCGCCCCACTCGTGCAAAGCTCTCATTATGATTTTCAGTGTAGAGAAATTTGGTATACTGGGTGTGGGAGGCTTGGATGGCAAAGATTGATGAAATTAAAGAAGAAATCAACTATTTGAAGGTTTGGTTGAGCTTGATTGTGGTGACGACCATCGGTTTAATCGGTTGGTTGGTTACGCACTTTGAAGAAATCAGTGTAGCAAAGGTCATTTTATCTGTAATAACCATTATTGTCTTATCGACTTCAATTTTGCCACTGGATAAGCAGATTAAGAAAAAGATACGATCTCTAAGGGAGTTGTAGTATGGAGTATTTGGTTTTGTTTTCGGTTGTTTTTTTTATTGCTGTCATTGTTTATACGGCATTGAATGCACACAAAGTGGATGAGTGATTAATACCCTCCCATTTTAGAAAACCCTTGTAATAAAATCACGCCAAAGATGATAAAGGCAATACCGATAATGCCGGTCAAGTCAGGGGTTTCATGGTAGAGGAGCCAGCCAATAAAGGTGAGGAGTACAATTCCTGCCGCCGACCAGATGGCGTAGGCTGTGCCGATGGGAATGGTTTTGAGAGCTAGGGAGAGAAAATAGAAAGCGGCACCATAGCCTACTATAACAAGTAGGCTAGGTGCCCATTTGCTAAAGCCATCTGAGGCTTTAAGGGCTGTCGTGGCAATCACTTCTGCCAAAATGGCAATAAGGAGTGCTTTCATTTGTCCGCCTTATAGAGACCTTTGTATGAGTGAGACGCGAGATAAAGTGGATTCACTCATGCAAAGGTCTCTTATAGATGCTTTTGAGCAATTTTTTCCAGCGTGGGAACAGACAATTGGTGCTCTTTAGCAATGTTTAAAGCTCTTGCCAAACGAGCGGGGGCGGAGCGTCCCATACACTTGTGCTCTGGGTCGCCTTCAAAGGCTTCTAGCATGCCGTCAATAAGGCTCTCTTTTTCCCATTCAATGCCTGTCAGGGCGGTTTGAATCTTCAGCACATCTTCTGCTACAGCTTCCATCAGTTCGCTGTGTTCTGCGTTGAGTTGCTGCACTGTGCTACCAGACGGAAGTTCTAGGCCAGCAATATTGGTGGTGAGAATATAAAGATTTTTTCGTACCAACTCATAGGTCATCTCTTCAATATTCTCGACTAGGTAGCTTGGGAGGTCTAGGGTTGCTAAGGCGTCAAACACCAAGCGAGCGTGTGGACCCCAAATAGGAGAGGGAAGCACCACTTTGCTGTCCATGCCCTTTTTCTTTTCAAACCAAACAGAAATTACGGTGGGCGTTTCAATTTGGTGCATTTGCCAGTCTTTGGGTAGCAGTTCGTTTTGAATCAGAATGACACGGTCTTTCCAAGCCTCAGGAAGTTGTTCCAGTACTGGGTGTAGGTCATTTTCCCCTACTGAAACCAGCACGGCTGTGGGGTTTGCCACCTCTTGTACAACTTCAGTCATGGAGGTTTGACGGGTCACAGGCACTACTGGATGACCTGATTTTAGAAAGCCTCTGGCAAAAACACTACCCAGTTCGCCTAAGCCAATCACAACAATAGAATTTGGAAGTTTACTCATATATGGTGTCCTTTTTGTCTTTTCTAATCTGTTCTGCACTATAATAGTGCAATTAACCCTTGAAGGAAAGTTGCATAATGCCTAAAAACTCAAAACGCCCCCCTTTTACTTGGCACTACTATTTTATGGCACTGGGTGCCTTGATGGCGCTGTTGGCCTTAACCCTGTCAGCTTGGGGCAGTGCCATTGCTGCGGTGGGGGTTGCCTTTGTGTTTCTCCCCAATCTGCTGTTTAAACTGCATACTCGATTGATTTTTGCGATTCTGTTTGCAGTGGTTTATGTCATGGGGTTTCCACCTTCTGAGGTGGTCATTGAGATGATGCAGTCAGGGCAGTAAGAGAGACATGACCGAACAGCATTTAAGTCGAGCCGTTGAGGATATTCTAAAGGCCATATACAAGTTGGCAGAAAGTCAATTGGAAAAGAGGGAGAAAAGTGGGGTGTCCACCACCCTGTTGGCGGAGCGTTTGGGTGTGTCAAAGGCCAATGTTTCTATGACCCTAAAGAAATTGGCGGAGCGGGGATTGGTGGTTCATGAGCCCTATTATGGCGCTAGCTTAACCGAAGCAGGGCGCCAAGTGGCTGTGGGACTGATTCGCAAGCATCGCATTTTAGAGCTTTATCTGGTGGAGAAGCTAAACTATGGCTGGGACGAAGTCGATGCCGAAGCAGAGGTACTGGAGCATACTATCTCAGATAAGTTGGCTCATCAGATGTGGTTAGCGCTTGGTAAACCTACCCATGATCCTCACGGTTCCCCCATTCCCTCAGCAGATTTTGAAGTGCCAGATGAGCCATGGTTTCCCTTAAGCCAAGTAGCAGAAGGGGAGACAGTAGAGATTCAGCGGATTCGCAATGGGGCACCGGAGGCCCTGCGCTATCTTCAGTCACTAGGTTTGACCACCGGCCAGACAGTGACAGTGCTCAATAAAGCACCCTTAGAAGGTCCGATTACGCTACAGGTGGTGGATCAGACACAGGTGTTGGATTATCGTTTGGCTGAGGGGATAGGAGTTAAGTCGGATGGCTTATAAAAAAACGCCACTTTCTAAAACACAGCAGTTAGAGCTCTTAGAGAGTCTCAGTTTAGCGGTAGTTTGGCTAGACAGTGAGACTCGCATTCGCTATCTAAATATTGCCGCAGCGGAGCTGTTGCAGATCTCTTTCCGCCATGCACAAGGAGTGCTTTGGCAGTCTTTAGTGCCTAATCTGTTTCGAGACATTGAGTCGATTCAAGATGAAAAACTGACGGTGCATGAGCATACCCTGATTCTGCCTGATGCCAGTAAATTGCGAATCAGTGCCACTATCTCTTCCAGTGAATTGAATGGAGAGACAGGTTGGTTATTGGAGCTGTTTAACATTGAGCGGCACCAGCGGATTACCGAAGAGGATGAACGCTGGCATCAGTATGAAGCGGGGAATATGCTGGTGAAAACCTTGGCGCACGAGGTGAAAAACCCCTTGGCAGGCATTTATGGTGCAGCACAGCTATTAGAGCGACGCCTCAAGCAGATGGAGCAGGCGGACAAAACTTTGCGATTTACCGAGGTGATTCTTAACGAAGTGCAACGACTGGAGAATCTGGTCAATCGCATGTTAGGTCCCAAATTGACCATCGACAAGGAGCCAGAGAATATTCACCATCTGATTCGCTATGTTTTGGAGGTGCTGGAGCCGAATAAACCTAAAAATGTTGCCATCAAATTGGACTATGATCCCAGTATCCCTGAGCTTGAGATGGCCTTTGAGCCAATGGTGCAGGCGTTTATGAATATTATTCTCAATGCCTATCAAGCAATGGAGAAGCATGGCGGCATTCTCACCATTAAAACTCGTGTGGAACGCAAGTTTACCTTGGGGGCAAAAACTCATCCATTGGTAGCAGTGGTGACCATTACCGATGAAGGGGAGGGGATTCCACCGGAGATGTTTGATTCGATTTTTTATCCGATGGTAACCAGTAAAAAAACCGGTACAGGGTTGGGATTGTCGGTGTCGCAAAATATTGTGCGTGAGCATGATGGTTTGATTGTGGCCACCAGTGAGCCTGGTGAGACCAGCTTTAAAATCTATTTACCATTGAAATTGTGAGCTTAAACCATGAAAAACAGTGAAGTACAAGTTCCAGTGGTCTGGATTGTGGACGATGATGCCTCGATTCGCTGGGTGCTGGAGGCAGCCTTGGAGGAGAAACCTTATGAAGTGCACACCTTCGACAGCCCTTTGCAAGCTCTGCAGCACTATGATGAGGCGCCTCCGACCGTAGTCATTTCAGATGTGCGGATGCCAGAGATGGATGGCCTTACCTTTATGGAGGCGATACATGAGAAAAATCCAAACTTACCCGTGATTATTATGACCGCTCATGCTGATTTGAGCACTGCAGTGAAAAGCTATCAGAGCAAAGCATTTGAGTATCTGCCAAAGCCTTTTGAGGTGGATGATGCCATTGCCTTTATTGAACGCGCCATTAAAAAACAGCTTTCTGGTCGTAAGGTACGCAGCAAAAAGGTTACGCAGAAAAAACAGCCGCTGAATATTATTGGTGCTGCCCCTGCCATGCAGGAAGTGTTTCGCATTTTAGGGCGCGTTTCTCAACTGGATGTCACCGTATTAATTAATGGAGAGACGGGAACTGGTAAGGAATTAGTGGCCAAGGCGCTACATGAGTTGAGTCCTCGTTCTCATCAACCTTTTGTCGCCTTGAATACGGCGGCGATTCCGCGGGAACTATTAGAGTCGGAGCTGTTTGGTCATGAGAAGGGGGCTTTTACGGGAGCGAACAGCCAGCGAATTGGGCGGTTTGAAGAAGCCAATGGTGGCACTCTATTTCTTGATGAGATTGGGGATATGCCGGTGGACTTGCAAACGCGTCTATTGCGGGTGTTGAATGATGGCAGTTTTTATCGAGTGGGTGGGCGTTCGCCCATTCGCAGTGATGTGCGAATTATTGCCGCCACGCATCAAAATATGGAGCAATTGGTGCGGGAAGGAAAATTTCGAGAAGATTTGCTCTACCGCCTCAATGTGATTCGGATCAAAGTACCCGCTTTACGGGAGCGGCGAGAGGACATTCCACTGTTATTGCAGTTCTACCTAGAGAAAGAGGCCAAAACCTACGGCTTGGAAGAGAAACGGCTTAGTAAGCCAGTGGAGAAGTATCTCACCGAATTGCCTTGGCCTGGAAATGTACGGCAGCTACGCAGCCTCTGCACTTGGCTTACGATTATGGCTCCGGATAAGGTGGTGCATATGGAAGACCTGCCGTTGGAGTTGCAGCAGGGACAAACATTGGTCAGCAGCAATGATAGTGACTGGGAGACGCCGTTGTACCATTGGGCGGAAAGCTTTTTGGCTTCGGGCAAAGAGGGATTGCACACGGCTGCAGAGCCCAAAATGGAGCGGGTGTTGATTGAGGCAGCCATGAAGGCCAGTATGAATCATCGCCAGAAGGCAGCGGTGCTGCTGGGCTGGGGGCGTAATACCTTGACCCGCAAAATGCAGGCTTTAGGTTTGGGTGATGATTAAGCTGAGTTCTTTATACGAGACGAACCTAAAGCTAAAAATGTCTAATAAAGGGTTCAGTGATGATTAAAGAGTTGTGGCAATCATTTACCACTCCGGTGCAGAGTCCGGAAGCGAAAAAGATGGGCTT
>CAYOOU010000017.1:0-5767 GCA_964405635.1 uncultured Piscirickettsiaceae bacterium | reverse complement strand
TGTGGCAATCATTTACCACTCCGGTGCAGAGTCCGGAAGCGAAAAAGATGGGCTTTTTGCATGAGGCCATTGCGATGGCGGCTCGACGGGAGCGCTGTTTTTCTGCTTGGCAGAGCCACTATCAAAAGTGCCAAAAGGCGATTCTGAAACTGGCAAAGCAGTGTGAGGAAAAAGAGTGCCTCGTAATTTTGGGGGCGGGTTCACTGCAAGATATACCACTGCCGCGGTTGTCTAGCCAATTTAAAAAAGTCGTTTTGGTGGATATTGTCTTTTTAAAAGAGAGTCGGGATTACGCTAAACGCTACCCCAATGTTGAGCTACAGGAAGTTGAGATTACGGGCTGGGTATCGCCCATCTATCGGCGAGCGCTGGTAAAACCTTCTCGCATTAAATCCACTTTGGTGCAAATAGAACAGAATTTGGGAAAAACAGAACAAAAATCCTTGGAAAATGCCAAAATCCCCAGTCCTGCCAATCAGTTAGCGGCCATTTGGGCAGAAAACCGGATTTCCGCAGTGGTTTCATTAAACTTAATCACTCAAATTCCTCTGATTCCGGTGCGCTGGTTGATTGAGAAGGTGCAGCTGCCGGAAAAGCTAGCGGGGGAAGTGGGTACGATGATTGTGAAACAACACTTAGATTTTTTGCAGCAGCAATCTTGCCCCGTTTGTTTGATTGCCGACCGTGAAGACATTGAGTTTAACCGTGCAGGCAAGGTGCTAGATAGCTGGGATCCCACTTGGGAGGTGGCCTTGCCTGAGCCAGAGGAGAGTTGGGATTGGGTGCTGATGCCCATTGGTGAATATGACCGTGGGAAGGGACAGAAAAATCGGGTGGGTGTCAGCTATTTTTGATGACCCAATTTTTGCCCCATGCTAATTCCATGAGTTCTAGCCACTGAGGTTGTGTGGTTAAATTAAAGGTGCGTATCTGTTGGCTGATGGGGCAGGGAAAGCTTAAAAAGTAGTTGCTTAACTGCATATCCATGCCTTGCCATTTTTCTGATTGACCATAGAGCCGGTCGCCAATAATGGGATGACCCAAAGCAGTACAGTGGCGACGAATTTGATGTTTACGACCGGTCTCAATTTGAATCTCTAACAGCGTTCTTTCCCCTTGATCCTCTATTTCTTGCATTAGCCCTTGCAACCAGCTTCTTGCAGCTTTGCCCTCAATGGGTTCTTCACACAGTTTCTTTTGCGTCTCAAAACACCCTTCCACCCATGCTAGGTAGCGTTTTTCTGTTTGGCGGCTTTCAAATAGTTGACTCAGCTGTGCGGCCACTTTCTTTCCATGTGCCAGTAGCATAATACCATCGGTGTGCTTATCCAGCCGGTGCACAATCAAAGCGGGGCGCTGTGATGCATCATGGGTTTCTACCCAGCGATAGAGAGCGTGGGCATCTCCCCATTTACTGCCTTGAGAGGCCATGCCTTTGGGTTTGTGCCACACGGAGTAGTCGCCATAGTCTGCTAAGCAGGTGGGGGTAGGCGGGGTAAGGTGCAACAATTCAGGGCGGTAGTATAGAAACAGCTTCTGCCCTGAGGAGAGTATTTTCTTTGCTCGCCGGACTCTTTCAGGCTTGCGATTAGGTGTTTGCAGCCAGACACTGCCATTTTTTAAGAGTTGTTTTAGGGTCTGTTGGCTCAACCTGTTTTGTGTGAGCCGGGTGAGGTGACTCAGCAAGGTATCGGGCTGAGTCACCTGAAGTTGATAACTACCTGTTTTCTGAGCAGAGAAGTTACTCACACTGTTCAGTTCCTAAAATAAAGGCATCTCGCAGGGCTTTTTTTAGGTTTTCGTTATCTGCTTGCTCTTGCTGGGAGAAGTAGTGGTTTAGCAGTCGCTCAGTGGCCGCTTCTGCCAGTTGATATTTTCGGGCCTGCTCATAGCCTTCCCAGTCAAAGTGATGACCATCTTCAGAGATAAATTGGGCGATGGTAGGGTTGTCGCTAGCGTACTGTACCGGCTCCATCTCAAGGATCTCATAGAGATAATTGTACTGATCAATCTGGTTTTGAGTGGCTACAGTGTGATATACCCGAATAGGGTCTTCGGGATCGTAATGCAATTTGTTAAGATCTAAAACACCTTTAAGAGAAAGATCTTCTCCCTTAAAGCTGGTATCAATTTGTGCATTGAGAATTGCTGACATAAGCCCTCCTTAAAACAGTAGGTTTTGAAGTTTGCGACGGTAGGTGTTGACCAGCTCTGAGTGCTCTTGCTGTAGGGCTTCAAAAATTTCCAGCAAGGTTTTTCGAGCAATGCCTTCCTTGTAGTCGCGGTTAACCATAAACAGCTTCAGTAGGGCTTGCATCGCCTCTTCTACCTTGCCGTGAAGCATTAGGTAGCCCGCCAAGCCATAGAGGGCATCAGGGTTATTAGGGTCTTCTGCCAAGGTCTGTTGAATTTTATCAATATCTCCCGCTTCGGCGACAATGCTGGAGAAGCGTAAAATGAGCCCTAGTTCTTTGCCTTCTGGTGACTTTTTGGCCTCATCTGGCAATTTGTTAAATAGGTTTTGAGCCTTATCCATGTGGCCTGTTTGTAGATACATTTTGACCAAATCTAAATGCACCTTATAGTTATTGGGGTTGGCTTGAGAGGCTTTGCCCAATAACTCAACCGCTTCATCATACTGCCCTTGTGCAAAGGCTTGTTGGGCTTGTAGACGCAACTCTTCAGACTCATCCGGCTTGAGATAGGGTTCTAGAGCGGTTTTAAATTCGGTAATGGGCAGCGCCCCTTGCAGTTCCTTAACCACTTCTCCTTGGTGGAAAATTTTAAAGTGGGGAATACCGCGAATTTGAAACTGTGCTGCCAGCTCTTGTTGCTCTTCGGTATTGACCTTGGCAAGAATAAATCGCCCTGCCCACTCTTGTGCCAGTTTTTCTAGCATGGGCATCACCTGTTTGCAGGGACCGCACCACGGTGCCCAAAAGTCTACGAGTACGGGCACATGCATGGAATTTTCTACGACCATTTGTTGAAAGTTTTCCGAGGTAATTTCCACAATCATTGCTTGTGACATTTAAATATTCTCCATTTTTTCAATCTTGTGAGGGGGCGGCAGACACTGCCAGTGCAAAATTCTTTTTTAGTTCATACAGTTTTTGCAAAGCCTGCATGGGGGTCATTTCATCTGGATTGAGATGAATAAGGGTTTCTTTCAGTTTTTCAAGAGAGGCCAGATCTTCTGGCAGGGCTGGGGGTTCTGTTATTTTTTCTGCAGGTTCTTCTTCAAGGTCTGCAAAAAGGTCAAATTGTGGGCTGGGGGCTTGAGCATTTTGAGCACTCTGTTTTTCCAGCTTTCTTAGGTGTTGTTTGGCTCTTTGAATCACCGGTTTAGGCACCCCAGCTAGGGCGGCTACTTGTAAGCCATAGCTTTGAGAAGCAGGGCCAGGTTGCACTTGGTGCAGAAACACAATCTTGTCTTGGTGTTCAATGGCAGTGAGATGTACATTGCTCACAGAGGCAAACTGCTCTTCCAGTTGGGTTAGCTCAAAATAGTGTGTGGCAAATAGGCAGTAGCCTTTGATATCGCTGGCCATCTGTTCGGCAATTGCCCAAGCTAAAGCCAGCCCATCAAAGGTTGAGGTACCGCGTCCCACTTCGTCCATTAAAATCAGTGAGTGCTCACTGGCGTGGTGTAGGATATTGGCAGTCTCGGTCATCTCTACCATAAAGGTGGAACGGCCTGAAGTGAGGTCGTCAGAAGCACCAATTCGAGTAAAGATGCGATCAACAGGGCCAATGGTGGCAGAGCTGGCAGGGACATAGCTGCCCATATAGGCCAGAATCACAATCAAAGCCGTTTGCCGCATATAGGTAGACTTTCCGCCCATATTGGGGCCTGTAATGATTTGCAGTCGTTTTCGCTCGCTAAAGTGGGTGTCATTGGGAATAAAAGGTTCAGAGGAGAGGGCTTCCACGGTTAAGTGGCGGCCCTGCTCAATTTCTAGCACGGCATCCGTGCTAAATTGTGGGCGGTTAAGGTTGAGAGTCTGAGCTTGATAAGCCAAGTTGGTCAGCACATCGAGTTCTGCTAGGGCATCGGCCAAAGTTTGAAGGGGGCTAAGATGCTGGTTTAAGGTTTCCAACAGTTGTTGGTAGAGCCATTTTTCTCGTGCCAAGGCTTTTTCACCGGCACTGAGCACCTTGTCTTCAAAGGTTTTGAGCTCTGGAGTGATATAGCGTTCTTGTGCTTTAAGGGTTTGACGGCGTACATACTCGGCGGGCACCTGGTCGCTGTACTGCTTGCTCACTTCAATATAGTAGCCGTGCACGCGGTTATAACCCACTTTAAGCGTAGGAATGCCGGTACGCTCCTTTTCTCGTTGTTCAAGGGCAATCAGATAGTCCCCAGCTTGGGACTTTAAGGCTCGCAACTCGTCTAGTTCGTCATCAAACCCCTCTTTAATGACGCCTCCATCACGAATCAGCATCGGCGGGTTGTCAATAATGGCTCGACTGAGCTCATCGGCCAACTCAGGTTGAGGGTTGAGGGCTTGTTGCAATGTTTGCAGTTTGGGGCCAGAAAATTGGGTGAGGGTTTGGTACAGTTCTGGCAAGGCTTGTAGGGCTGTGCCCAGTTGCAATAGATCACGAGGGCGGGCGCTATAGAGTGCCACGCGACTGAGAATTCGTTGCAGGTCGCCAATGGATTTAAGCTGGCTCTGTAGGGTTTCATAATTGAGGTTTTCCAGCAGTTCGCCAATGGCTTGTTGTCGTTGTTGTAGGGTGGGAATATGCCGCAGAGGCTGATTGAGCCAACGGCGGAGCAGTCGGGAACCCATTGCCGTTTGGCAGTTGTCGAGAATGGCAAATAGGGTATGCGCTTGCCCACCTTGTAGGTTTTGATCCAGCTCTAAGTTGCGACGGCTAATAGCGTCCAGCACGAGCGCATCGGTGGCCTCATAGCTGTGCAGACTGGTAATGTGGCTAAGCTGGTTTTGTAGCATGGCATTGGCATAGTGCAGAATTGCCCCAGCAGCCGATTGAATAGGCAAGCTTTGCTCACAGCCAAAGGCGGCTAGATCTTGAGTTTGAAAGTGTTGGATGAGGCGTTGGCGGCCCGCTTGTGGTTCAAAGTGCCAAGCAGGGTAACGTACCCAGCGGGTGTTCGGGTTTTCATTTATCAGAGACTCTAAAGCGGGTGATTCCTCATCGGGAATGAGAATTTCGGCCGGTTTGAGTCGTTCTAGTTCAGCTTGTAGTTGTTGTAAATCGGTTAACTCTGTAGCTTCAAAGCGGCCACTGGAGACTTCTAAACTGGCCAGCCCAAATTGGTTTTGTAAAGAGGTAATGGCCACCAGTAGATTTTCACTGCGTTCTTCCAAAAGGGCTTCTTCTACCAGCGTGCCTGGCGTGATAATTCGCACTACCTTTCGCTCTACAGGGCCCTTAGAGGTGGCTGGATCGCCGACCTGCTCACAAATAGCGACTGACTCTCCCAGCTTGACCAACTTGGCTAAATAGTTTTCAGCGGAGTGGTGCGGAATGCCAGCCATCGGAATGGGTTGTCCTGCCGATTTGCCTCGAGTGGTGAGGGTAATGTCTAACAGCTGAGAAGCCTTAACGGCATCATCGTAAAACAGCTCATAAAAATCGCCCATGCGGTAGAACAGCAGGTGATCTGGATGCTCAGACTTGACCTTGAGGTACTGTTGCATCATGGGGGTATGACTCGATTGGGCACTTGGATTTTTTTTCGACATAGGGCTATAAAAAGGCTTTTATTGAACAGAGGGAGTATGCTAACTTAAAG
>CAYOOU010000016.1:13698-21630 GCA_964405635.1 uncultured Piscirickettsiaceae bacterium | reverse complement strand
GTATAATTTAGCCCATGACAAATGAATCGAATGTAAAGCATCTACACAGTTTAGACCATCATTTTTTGGTTGCCATGCCCAGTTTGGATGGCGGGTATTTTGAGAAGTCGGTCATCTATATTGTGGAAGACAATGAGAGTGGCACTATGGGCATTAACCTCAGCCAGCCGTTGCCGACAATGAATATTGAGACACTGCTCTCACACTTTAAGTATGAGATTACCGGCGCCTATGATTATTTAGAAGACCCTGTCTATGCGGGTGGCCCCGTTGATGTAGAACGCGGGTTTGTGCTGCACCGTCCCATTGGCAACTGGCAAACCAGCATGACGCTTTCTGAACGATTGGCGATGACCGTATCAGAAGACTTGCTCAAAGCGCTGGCGGAAGGCAAAGGCCCTGAAGACTTTATTGTTGCGTTGGGCTTTGCTGGCTGGAAACCCAAACAACTGGCGGCAGAATTGCAGAGCAATAGCTGGCTGACACTGCCCTATAATGAAGCACTGCTGTTTGATGTACCTGCAGAAAAAAAGTGGCACACCGCCCTCTCCACCCTAGGCGTGACCCCGGAGTTTTTAAGCATGGAAGCAGGACATGCCTAAGTTTGCCCAAACACCGGCAGAAGTCGAAGGCACGGTTATCGGCTTTGATTTTGGGCTAAAGCGCATTGGTGTGGCCATTGGGCAAACCATCACCCAAACCGCCTCGCCACTGACCATCGTCGCCAGCAAAGATGGCAAACCCGACTGGGCACACATTAGCCAGCTCTTTGAAGCGTGGCAACCGGCCGCAATTGTAGTAGGATTGCCAAAACGGCTTAATGGGGAAGAACAACCCCTCACACAATCGGCCCGCAAGTTTGGACAACGGCTCAGCGGCCGCTACCACCGACCCGTATTTTTTATAGATGAACAACTCAGCTCCATAGAAGCAGAAAACCGCATGAAAGGCAGAGTCGCCCCGCATCAATCGGTTGATGACCACGCCGCTCAGATTATTCTTGAAAACTGGTTACAGGAGACCCCATGACTGCACGCCTGTCCACCCCCAATCTTCAACTCAATGAACAAGGCAAGCTCAAACACTTTCTAACCCTAGAAGGGTTAAAACAGCCTCACTTGCTGGAAATACTCGACACCGCCGAAACCTTTTTTGACCCCAAAACTGGCGAAATCAACAAGGTGCCGTTGCTGGAAGGCAAAACCATTATGAACCTCTTTTTTGAGCCCAGCACCCGCACCCGCACCACCTTTGAGATTGCTGAGAAAAAACTCTCGGCTGATGTGATGAATCTGGATATTGAAACCTCCGCCGCCAAAAAAGGAGAATCCTTGCTGGACACTCTATGGAACCTACAAGCGATGCAGGCAGATATGTTTGTGATTCGTCACAGCGAAAGTGGTGCCGCTCAATTTTTTGCCCAGCATGTGGCCCCTCATGTACATGTGATCAATGGTGGCGATGGCCGTCACGCCCACCCAAGCCAAGCGATGCTAGATATGTTCACCATTCGCAAACACAAAGGGGACATTTTCGACCTCAAGGTCGCCATTGTGGGGGACATTCTCCACTCCCGAGTGGTGCGCTCACAAATTCAAGCGCTCAGCATTTTAGAAGCCCGAGAGATTCGTGTTATCGCTCCCAAAACTCTGCTCCCTCCCTGCCCAGAAGCTTTAGGCGTGCATGTCTATCACGATATAGAGTCGGGGCTGGAAGATGTGGATGTCATTATTATGGTGCGACTACAAAACGAGCGCATGAAGGGTGCCCTGCTGCCCAGTACCCGAGAATTTTTTAAACTCTACGGCCTCACACCCGAGCGCCTCGCCCTTGCCAAGCCTGATGCAATCGTCATGCACCCTGGCCCCATTAACCGTGGCGTAGAAATTGACTCTGCCGTGGCCGATGGCCCTCAGTCGGTTATTCTCGACCAGGTGCACAACGGTATTGCAGTACGCATGGCGATTATGAGCATTATTATGCAAAATGCGGCGGAACTGGAAACCAGCAAAGGAGTATGGGCATGAGAATCGCCATTGAAAACATTCGTGTCATTGACCCCGCCAATCAGATTGATGAAATCAGCAATGTTTACCTTACCCGCGGTCGATTTCTTGCCATCGGCCTAGCCGAGCCCGAAGGGTTTCATGCCGACCAAGTCATTGACGGCACAGGCAAATGGCTCATTCCTGGGCTGGTGGACCTGCAAGGTCGACTCGGTGAACCCGGTAGCCGCTATGCTGGCTCTATTGCCTCAGAGACTCAAGCTGCTGTGGCAGGGGGTATCACCACCCTCTGCTGTCCACCCGATACCCAACCCGTGGCAGACACCCAAGCGGTGATTGAACTGATTCAGCGCCGTGCTCGTCAAGCTGCCACCGCCTTTGTGTTGCCCATTGGTGCCATGACCCAAGGGCTAGAAGGCGAGTTGCTGGCCAATATGCACACCCTCAAGCAAGAGGGATGCATTGCCGTCTCTCAAGCCAACAACCCCATTCAAAATCCATTGGTGCTTCGCAATGCCTTAGACTACGCCGCCTCCTTCGATATTTTGGTCATGATGCGCAGTGAAAATCAACAAATGAAGAATCATGGTGTTGCGCATGCGGGTGCGGTCAGCTCTCGTCTTGGATTGGAAGAGATTCCTACCTCTGCAGAAACCATTGCTTTAGCCCGCGACCTCATTCTGGTGGAAGAGAGCGGCGTGCGTGCCCACTTCTCCCAACTCTCCACAGCCCGCTCTGTTGCGATGATTGCCGAGGCAAAAAAACGGGGACTTCCCGTTACTTGTGATGTGGCGGTGCATCAACTGCACCTCACCGAATATGACACCATGGACTTTAACAGCCTGTTCCATGTCTCCCCTCCTTTACGCAGTCAAAAAGATATGGAAGCCCTACGCTATGGCGTGCAGTCTGGCATTATTGATACCGTGGTCAGTGACCACACCCCACTTCACCCAGATGAAAAACTGCTGCCCTTTGCTGAAAGTCAGCCTGGTATCAGCGGCTTTGAAACCCTGCTGGCTCTGATGCTCAAGCTGGTCGAGATGGGACAACTCACCCTCACCCAGGCCATCGCTGCTGTGACCGCCAACCCTGCCAAGATTCTGCAAATTGACAGCGGAAGCCTGACAGCTGGGCAGTCTGCTGACTTCTGTATTATCAATCCCGAAGCACACTGGACGCTCAATCGTAAGCAGATGGTCAGTGCAGGCAACAACTCCCCCTTTGATGGCTGGGAGTTTAATGGCTTAATCGAGGCCACCTACTTCCAAGGCCGCCCCGTCTATCGACACACATCGACATCATGATTGAGCTTCACTTTGACAACCAGCAGCCACAAGCCAATGGCTACTGGTTGCAAACTTGGCACAGAGTGGACAAAACCCCACACCTGCTCCCCATTCAATTTGCCTTGCATCTAAAAAACCCTCAGCAAGCTGGATTTAATGCCCAGCTTATGATGCAAGAAGCCGAACCCAATAGCAGGACTGGGGATTCTGGCAGAAAAATCCAGTTTTTAAGCCCCAAAAAGCTTTTAAACCCACAAAAAGTGACTTTTCCATTCGATTTACATCAAAAATGGAGCGAAAAGTACTCAAAAAATGCCAAAATCCCCAGCCCTGCTCCCGTTTCAAAGATTTTTTATGGCTTTTACCCAGTTCAAACGCTGCAAAACCATCTCAAACACTGGGTTAAAAGTTTTACGAATCAAACTTTACTGATTACCGCACAGGGCAATCAAATTGCCACCGCTTTGCACCTGATTCAATATCTGCGTCAACTACCAAAATCTGAGCAGCCCAATCTTGCCGTGCTCTTACAGGCCGATGCCGAAAGGAAATTCCCTTTTCAACCCAAGCCAGCACTGATGCTCTTTGACGAACTGGCACAAATTGCCCCCGAAGCCATTGGCATGATGCCGCTACTTGAAGACTGGAGCATCGCCAACCGCCTCTGCAACCCTGAATTTCAAGCAGGCTGCTACCAAGGTACAGCAGACGAGTTGATTCAAATCTGGCAACAGAAAGAAGGCATTACAAATTGGCAGAACCAATGGCATTGGTTAAAACTTTGCACGACGGTGAAAAAACCTAAACAACTTAGCAGGTAAAACGACCAACACGCCATAGCCCACAGAAAAAATAACAAGCCCAAATAATCCAGCCATCCAAACAGAGCTCTGAGGCGAATCGGTGGCAAACACCGCCATCAACAGCGCAAACCACCCCACCGATAAAACCACCCCCGCTTGATACAGCAACCACAAAAACCGGCGTATTTTATGTATTTTAGACATTTGATCGCCTCAAGATGACTCCACCAGATTCGCCTCTTTTCGCAGATCATGCGCTACGGCTTCAACCTGTTTGGCTGCCTTGTGTGCTTCTTCTGAAACCATCGTACCAATGGCCGCGACCACCAGTGTTTCCAGCTCTTCAAAGTGCTCATCACCAATACACGCCTGCTGCTCTGGTGAAAGCATGGTTTTAAATCGAGCCACTACCTGCTTACCCTCGCCTAAAATTTTCTGTTGCATGGTTAATCCTCCTGAAAAATATCTTCGCCACTGCTTAAAATCAGTGGATCTGGCTGCCCCACTACCTCGTGTTCCTTTTCATCATACTCAAACTGTGACAGCACATAACGCATGGCATTGAGGCGTGCCCGCTTTTTGTCATTGGATTTAATCACCGTCCAAGGCGCCTCTTTGGTATTGGTGTAGAAAAACATATCCTCTTTCGCCTTGGTGTAATCATCCCAGCGATCTAAAGAGGCCAAATCCATCGGGCTAAGTTTCCACTGTTTGAGGGGATCTTTTTTACGCTGGTTAAAGCGACGCAACTGCTCTTTTCGCCCCACCGAAAACCAAAATTTCATTAAGTGAATGCCGCTTTCCACCAGCATTCTTTCTAGGTCTGGGCACTGATGCATAAACTGAGTATACGCCATCGGTGTGCAAAACCCCATTACCCGCTCAACACCAGCTCTGTTGTACCAAGAGCGGTCAAAAAAGACCATCTCGCCATAAGTCGGCAGTTGTTGAATATAGCGCTGAAAATACCACTGCCCCTTCTCCTGCTCATTAGGCTTGTCCAGAGCCACCACTCGTGCGCCACGAGGATTCAAATGCTCCATAAATCGCTTAATGGTGCCCCCTTTTCCAGCAGCATCACGCCCCTCAAACAGAATCACCAACCGCTGGTCATGCTCCTTAATCCACTTTTGCAGCTTTAATAGCTCAATCTGCAACAATCGCTTCTGTCGCTCATATTCTGCTCGAGGCATCTTCTCTTTATAAGGATAACTGCTGTCACTGGATTTAATTTTTTTCATCTTTACACTCACATAGGGAAGTATCAAAACCTACCAAGGGCTGTGGCACGAATCTGCACCCCCAGCGTTTTTTGCTGTGAATCCATAAAGCTCGTATGCGGGCGAGCAAAAACGAGTGGTCGCAGCTTTGCACGGCTGCCCTCATTACTGAACATACGATTTAATCAGCTCTTCATTAGGATATCTTTGTTTGCAGAAAAAAGGGCTTTAGCTTTTATTCTACGCTCTCTGCCTCTAAAATAAATTGACATCCCTCAATTACTGGAAATCCTATGAACACAGAAGAAAAAACACAACTGCTCCAACGCTACCAAGCCGTTCTACACCGTATTGCTCAAGCAGAAAAAGCGGCTGGCCGTGAGGATAAGGTACAACTATTGGCGGTGAGCAAAACCAAACCTCTGTGGATGATTGAGGCCCTAGCTGAAGCAGGCCAACAAGCCTTTGGCGAAAATTATGTACAGGAAGCGGTAGAAAAAATTGCCGCCTCCCAAGCCCAGTTCCCACAACTGGTATGGCACTATATTGGCCCGATTCAATCCAATAAAACCAAATATTTGGCACAACACTTTCACTGGGTGCATAGCATTGATCGGCTCAAAATTGCCCGTCGATTGAGTGAACAGCGTCCCGCAGAACGGCCCCCTTTGCAAGTACTTATTGAGGTCAATATTAGCACAGAGACGACGAAATCAGGCGTGATGCCGGAAGATGTGTTGCCCTTGGCTCAAGAGATGGTACAACTGCCCAATTTACAACTGCGAGGGCTGATGTGCATTCCACAAAAAGCTGAAACCTTAGAGGAACAACGCCAACCCTTTCGAGCCATGAAAACGCTACTTTCCCAACTGCAAACTGCCCTACCAGAACAAAGCTTAGACACACTCTCTATGGGCATGTCTGCCGACCTAGAAGCGGCGGTTCTGGAGGGCGCAACAATGGTACGAATAGGCACAGATATTTTTGGTGCTCGAGACTACAGTCAAAAATAGCTACTCCCAACAAACAGGAGAGGCTTCGTCCCAGAGTTGTTGCAAGTGTGTAGGCAGGCCATGGGTTTCTAGGTAGCTGCCTTCTTTAGGCAAAGGGTAGAGCTCTTTAAGGGTGACTACCTCATGCTGGCTAATGCGGTGAAAAATCTCTTTGGCTTCAATCTCATTGTAGTCACTCAGGCCACAGGCTGAGACCAGTTGGTTAAAGTGATAAATAACAGAGCTGTGATAATTGGCAACTCTTTGAGCCTTGCCATCAATATCTAGCGCCAGATAACGCTTGGGATCTTGAGTGGCCACCCCTGTTGGACACCTATTAGTGTTGCAATTTCTCGCTTGAATGCACCCTAAAGCAAACATCATTCCTCGGGCAGAGTTGACCGCATCTGCCCCCAATGCCTTGAGGCGAAACAGGTGAAACGCTGAGAGGGATTTGCCCGAAGCAATCAGGCGAATTTGACTGCGTAAACCACATCCAATTAAACTGGCATTCACAAAATGCAGTGCATCTTTTAACGGCATACCGACTGAGTTAGCAAACTCCACCGGCGCGGCCCCTGTCCCCCCTTCACCGCCATCAATGGTAATAAAGTCTGGCACAATCCCCGTCTGTAACATCGCCTTGCACAAGCCAAAAAACTCTGAGCGTTTGCCCACCGCCAACTTAAACCCAACAGGCTTGCCCCCAGAGAGCATTCGCAACTCTTCAATAAACGCCATCAGCTCTAAAGGACTATTAAAGGCCGTGTGCCACGGTGGTGAGACCACATCTTTGCCCACCTCAACCATGCGAATTTTGGCGATCTCTTCGGTCACTTTTGTACCTGGCAAAAGCCCGCCATGCCCTGGCTTTGCCCCTTGTGAAAGCTTAATCTCAATCATTTTCACCTCGGGACGCGTTGCATTTTTGACAAACAACTCTGGACAAAACTTGCCATCTGGCGTACGGGCAGAAAAATAACCCGTTCCGATCTGCCAAATCACATCAGCGCCATGCTCTAAGTGGTAGGGAGTGAGCCCCCCTTCACCCGTATTGTGCGCAAAGCCCCCCAGCTTTGCCCCTTTGTTCAGTGCCAAAATGGCATTTTTGCTTAAGGAGCCATAACTCATGGCGGAGATATTTAATAGCGATAGAGCAAAGGGGTGTTGACAGCGCCCTTCGCCAACTAGAATACGAGGATCAGGGTCAGAGATGGGCTTGGGTTGCAAAGAGTGGTTCAGCCACTCATAGCCTATTCGATACACATCAAACTGTGTACCAAATCCTCGTGTATCCCGCTCACCTTTTGCCCGTTGATAGACCAAAGAGCGAAACTCTCGACTAATAGGACGACCATGTATGTCATCTTCAACAAAGTACTGCTGTATCTCAGGCCGCACCGCCTCTAGTAGATAGCGGATATGGCCCAAAACGGGATAAAGCCGCAGCAGCGTATGCTTTTTTTGCCAAACATCATAGAGTCCCAAAGCCACCAACGGCACAATCAACCACCATAACCACGCCACGCTAGGAATAAATTGCTGAGCCACCACTGTTACCAAAACGCCCAGACCTGACACCCAAAAAAAACCTTCTCGCATGGTCATTATCCATTGCTCCT
>CAYOOU010000016.1:0-13598 GCA_964405635.1 uncultured Piscirickettsiaceae bacterium | reverse complement strand
CCTTCTCGCATGGTCATTATCCATTGCTCCTAAATAGTACTATATTAGATAGCATACATGGAAATTTACTTTTACTGAAATAAAAAAGCCGATGCACTAAGTACACCGGCTTATCTCCTTTTTGCTGTGCTGTGAGCAAATTGCCTTCAAACGCTTTGCCTCTCACCAGCAGGATTGGGGACTTTATCCCTCTGTACTCACTTTATCGGCACTGGGCTTAGGTTCTTGAGCGGTTTGTTGCGATTTTTCTGTGGTAGCCGTCATCGCAGGAATCTCCACGCCACTCGGCTTTAAAGTCACCTTATCTAAGTTGGCCATCTCTGCCAATTGATCATGAAAACTTTTCACCTTGTTATACCAAGCATCAAAAGGCTTCTGCTCTGGATCTCTCTGAGACAAGGTCATAGAGAAAATCTGATCCACCTTCTCTCGTGCCTGTGCAAAGTATTGATCCATGGTGGCCACCACCTGCTGCATTTTTTGCAGATAAGGCGGCAAATCCGCCACCTTTGCCCCTTCTCCGTCCTGTTTAACAGGCTGAGAAGCTTGCTGTACACCTTGATAAGCTGCAGCCTGCTGATAAGTTTGTGTGCGCACTTCGGTTTTCTGCATATCCAAGGAGACATTACTCAATTGACCAAAATCCACTTTCATATTTTGTGCCTGTTTAAACGCCTCTTCGATATTGCCATCAAAGAATTGATTGGCCAAATCCGCAACTTGATTAAACACACTCTGAATGGCTTTCAACTCATCTTTATTTAAATCCCCCTTCACCGAAAACCCAAACCGCTCCTCAAAAGCGGTGGCCTCCATCGCCTCACGAGACTCAAAATAGCGAGCCCCTTTGGGCCCTTCCATCGCCGCCTGCTCATGCTTGTAGGATTGATACTGTGCATAAAGTTGGCGAAAATCCACCTGCACCGTATCCCCTTCTTTAGTGGTCAAGGTGAGATTCATGGTTTGACTATAGCCATAGGCTTGTTGATATTTCTCACTGGCCGCCGCCGCACGCAACCCTTGAGCAGACGGGTGAAAACTCGTATCCTGCCCCACCATTGGCGAATGTTGCTTTGAGAGCCCCCCTCCATGCGATGGCTCTTGTGCTTGATTCATTCTCGTTTTAGGATCACTCTCCCCTGTTAGCTTCGCTAAGCTTGCCTGTAAAGGCGAAATTGTCTGGCTCATCTCTCTTCTCCTTTGAACGCGTTAAAAGACCCCTTGCGCGTTCAATCTTTTCTCTCAATTCCTCTATCGGCCATCATATCAAAACCTTAAGCTCCCTTTGAAAAAGTTTATAATGCCCCTATATGCAAATAAATCAATGCTAAAAGCATCTAAGGAACAACTCTATGAATCAAGCAAAACTCTGTTTTATTGGGGCCGGCAATATGGCTCGAAGCATGATTGGCGGGCTCATTGCCGATGGATATCCTCGAGAGAATATCTGTGCCACCGATCCTCAAGCGGATCACTGCCAGCAGTTTTCTCAAAATATGGGCGTGGCGTGCCATACAGATAATGTGACTGCGGCACAACAGGCCGATGTGATTGTGCTTTGCGTCAAGCCGCAGCAGTTGGCAGCGGTGTGTCAAGAGCTAGCAGAAACAGTGCAAGCCCATCAACCCCTGGTGATTTCCGTAGCCGCTGGCATTCGAACGCAAGACATCGCTCAGTGGTTGGGCGGCAAAGTGGCATTGGTGCGAGCCATGCCCAACACGCCTGCACTCATTCAAAGTGGCGCAACAGCTCTCTATGCCAATGAGCAGGTGGATGAAAGCCAACGCACCCAAGCAGAAAACATTCTCCGCAGCACCGGCTTAGTGGTGTGGGTGAAAGCAGAGCAACAGATTGATGCAGTCACCGCCCTTTCTGGCAGTGGCCCCGCCTACTATTTCCTATTTATGGAAGCCATGGAGCAAGCAGGAGCCGCCTTGGGACTTGACCCTAAAACAGCGCATGTGCTGACACTACAAACCGCTTTTGGTGCTGCTAAAATGGCGATTGAAAGCGCTGATGACTGCGCAACCCTGCGTCGCAAGGTAACCTCGCCAGGCGGCACCACTGAACAAGCCTTAAAGGTATTTGAAGAGAAAGGGTGTCGCAATATCGTGAGCGACGCGATGCAGGCAGCCTATCATCGTTCACTCAGTTTAGCCGAAGAGTTGGGTAATCCACCCAATGTGTTACAAGATAAAAAGCAAGGAGAAAATTCATGAGTCCATTAGCCAATGGCGGCCTATTTTTATTGCAGTTTCTGGTTGGCATTGTCACCTTTGTGCTCATTTTGCGGTTTCTTATGCGTGCCACCTATGTAGATTGGCGTCACCCCGTTGTGGGCTTTATTGCCAAGGTTACCAACCCCGTCTGCCGCCCGCTCAATGGTCTGTTTAAAAGTATTGGCCGCTGGGACTGGGCAGCGCTGCTGGCCGCTTTTATTGTGGAGATTGCCTTTGTAGGCATTATTGGAATGCTCACTGGTCGTGACTTTGGCGTGATCACCATTCTGCTGGTGAGCTTTACCGGAATTGCCAACCAGATTTTAGACCTAGTATTCTGGCTTATTGTGATTCAAGCCGTGCTCAGCTGGGTGAGTCCAGGCTACAATCCCAATACTGTGATTTTTGATCAGATGACCGCCCCCATTTTGCGCCCCTTTCAGCGCGTCATTCCGTCCATTAGTGGCATTGACCTCTCCCCCCTTGCAGTACTGGTGATGATACAGCTCACACAAATTGTGCTGCTGCGTCCCATTGTAGGTATTGCTCAGGGGATGGTGGGATAGTGGATTCAGTTGTTCAGCAAGATGGTGAAGACTTAATCTTCACCATCTATCTGCAGCCCAAAGCTAGCCGAGACCAAATTCAAGGCTGGCATGACGGGGAACTGAAAATAGCCATTACGGCTCCCCCCATTGATGGCAAGGCCAATGCTCACCTCATCAAATTCTTAAGTAAACAGTTTAAAACCAGCAAAAGCAATATTGAGATTATTGCCGGTAAGCTCAGTCGTCACAAAAAAGTATGCATTCACGCCCCCAAACAGCTGCCTGCATTGATTGAGCAAGCATTGAACGCCAATCTTGAGTAAAATACCCCTCATGAGTGAACAGTCCAAAAATTCTGAAACCCCGATGACACCACCCGAAAACTCTGTGGGCAATGTTTCCCCACAGGTACTTCATGTGGACACGCCGCTGGAGATGGCCTGTGGTGTAGTATTACCTCAATATGACCTCGTCTATGAAACCTATGGCGAACTGAACGAAAGTGGCAGCAATGCCATTCTGATTTGCCACGCCCTCAGCGGCAGTCATCATGTGGCGGGCTACTATCTTGGCGAAAAAAATCCAGGCTGGTGGGAGAACTATGTGGGGCCAGGCAAACCCATTGATACCAATGTCTTTTTTGTGGTCTGCTCCAATAACCTTGGCGGCTGCCACGGCTCTACCGGCCCAGCCTCCATAAACCCGGAAACCGGGCGTTACTATGGTCCAGATTTTCCCATTGTGACCATTCCTGACTGGGTTAATAGCCAAAATGTGCTGCGTGAGCACCTAGGCATTGACCAATGGGCAGCGGTCATAGGTGGCTCTATGGGGGGCATGCAAGCCCTGCAGTGGTCCATTCAATATCCTGACAAACTGGCTCACTCTGTAGTCATTGCCGCTGCCCCCAAACTGTCGGCTCAAAACATCGCCTTTAACGAAGTGGCGCGTCGAGCCATTATGACCGATCCCGAATTTCACAATGGCCGCTACCTAGAGATGGATACACTGCCTAAACGCGGCTTAGCACTGGCCCGCATGTTGGGGCACCTCACCTATCTCTCTGACGACATGATGGGGGCAAAATTTGGTCGAGAGCTGCGCGAAGGCGAGCTGAAGTACCACTTTGATGTGGAGTTTCAAGTCGAAAGCTACCTGCGCTATCAAGGGGAGAAGTTTGCCACCAAGCTCAAGTTTGATGCCAACACCTATCTGCTGATGACCAAAGCCCTAGACTACTTTGACCCTGCAGCAAACTATGACAATGACCTGAGCAAGGCACTGGCACACGCCACGGCAGAGTTCTGGATTGCCTCCTTTACCACTGACTGGCGGTTCTCTCCTGAACGCTCTCGAGAAATTGTGAAAGCATTGCTGGACAATGATGCACCGGTCAGCTATGCCGAAATCGAATCCCAACACGGCCATGATGCCTTCCTGTTGCCCAATAAACACTACGAAGGGGCTTTCCGAGCTTATATGGAAAGAGTGAAACAAACCGCAAAATCTGTCACAAAATCCCCAGTCCTGCCAACAGAAAATCGTGGGGAGGGTCAAAAATGAATATTACCCCAGAGTTTAAATTGATTGCCGACTGGATCACCCCAAAAAGCCGCGTGCTGGACTTGGGCTGTGGCGATGGCACTCTGCTGGCCTACCTAAAAGCGCAACACCAGATTACCGGCTATGGCATGGAGGTAGACCCCGACAAAAATATTTTGGCGATGCAAAAAGGGCTAAATGTAATTCAGAGCGACCTGAACAGTCAGGACATCTGCCACTATTTTGATGAAGACTCCTTTGACTTTGTCATTATGACCCAAGCCCTGCAAGTGGTGGATCGCCCCGATATTCTGCTGGACGAGATGCTGGATGTAGGCAAACAGAGCATTATTACCTTCCCGAACTTTGGGCACTGGAAAAACCGTGCCCAGCTTATGTTTACGGGGCGAATGCCACAAAACGACAACCTGCCCTACCACTGGTACGACACCCCCAACATTCACCTCTGCACCTTTAAAGACTTTGAAGACCTCTGTGAAGCCAAAGGCATTGAGGTAATGGCCCGTACCGTGGTCAACCATGAGCACCGCACCACCCTAGCCATGCAACTGCTCCCCAACTGGTTTGGAGAGATTGCGCTTTACAGAGTGCAACGCAAAAACCGCTAAATTCAGTCCTTTGCACAAGTATCCCCTGAAATCCGCCACTTCTGCGTTGGAAGATGGTCTTTTACACTTGTAAACTCACATTTTCCGCCTTAAACTGACGAGCTTCAGGGGCTGTCTGAGCAGTTACAGCAAAATAAATCATTTACTGAATAGTTACTGCGCAAGATGAATACATGGCAAAAAATGGTCTAAAACGCCAAAATTTTGCCAAAACGCCCAGTCCTGCACCCCAAAAACGCGAAAAAAGTGGTTTTTAAGCTTCAGTACCGCAAAAGTGAGGGGTAAGGAAGCACAACCCTCAGTCAACGCTTATCCTAAGTTTACAGTTTTGACCCTATTTTCCAAATAAAATTGATTCCTATTTGCAAATCCATTCCCATAGCGTTACAATCAACTTAACGCCAATCATTATCATTTGTAAAGGAATATTTATGCACACGCTTGACCAGTGCCAAGCTGAACAGAGTTGTCAAATTCATGCCCTAAAAGGGGACTTGGAGATGAAACTGCGCCTAGTCAATCTTGGCTTTCACACCCGCAGTCATATTAAGGTGGTGATGGTTCGTGACCAAGCAATGGTAGTGTGTGTAGACGGTTCCCGTTTTGCTATTGATAAATCCATTGCCCAACACATTGAAGTGGGAGAGGCTCTATGAGTGTACCCAGCCCCAAGGTTAGTCAGCAGTCGAACAACAATCCAAAAGTCCACAGCAAACTCTACCAAGTGGCGCTGATTGGGAGTCCCAACTGCGGCAAAACTACCCTGTTTAACCGCCTTACCGGTGCTCAGCAGACCACAGGGAACTGGCCTGGGGTCACAGTGGAAAAAAAGAGCGGTCACTTTAAGGTTGGCAATAAAGCATTTAATCTCATAGACTTGCCTGGTGTTTATAGCCTTGAGGCTTCCTCTCATTCTGGGCTAGATGAAAAAGTTGCTAGAGATTTCCTCTCCTGCCAGCCTGTGGATTTGGTGCTCAATATTGTTGATGCCACCAGCTTAGAACGACAGCTCTACCTCACCGCTCAACTGCTACACATGGGGTTGCCCATGGTGGTGGTGCTTAACCGAATGGATATGCTCAAAGAGCGGAATATTGAGATTGATGTGGACAAACTGGCCGAAAAGCTGGGTTGCCCAGTCATTCCCATTTCTGCCTACTACAACCAAGGGTTAGACGAATTAAAAGCGGCCATTCCCAAATACCTCAATCAACATAGCCCTCTACATTTTGACCTACCTGAAGAACTGCATAGCAGTGTCCACAAAATTCGAGAACTGGTGCCAGAGCAGAACCATGTTAGCTGCTGGGCGACGCTACAACTACTGGTGCATCCTGAAGAAGCGCCAATGGAAGTCCGATCTCTATTGGAGGCAGAAAAAAAACAACTTGAGACACATTACAATGAAGAGGTCGCCCTGTTGGCAGCCGACCTCTATTTCCAGTTTGCCCACGACGCAGCACACGCCTGCATGCGGCATTTAGACAAATTCACCCGCAACACCACCGAACTACTCGATCGCTGGGCACTTCACCCCAAACTGGGCATGCCAATTTTCCTTGCAGTAATGTATCTGCTGTTTGCCCTCTCCATTGCCACCGGCAACCTATTTTTGGACTTCTTTGACCAAGGGGCGCAAGCTCTCTTTGTAGATGCCCCCACCTACTGGCTAGAAGCCATTGGCGCACCTAGCTGGCTTATCGCTTTCCTGCCAGGCGGGATAGGGGCTGGCATACAGGTCGTAGCCACCTTTATCCCTGTGATAGGCGCCCTCTTTCTCTTTCTTTCCCTTTTAGAAGAGACCGGCTATATGCAACGAGCCGCTCTGATTATGGATCGTTCAATGCGAAAACTGGGGCTATCCGGACAAGCCTTTATTCCTTTGGTGGTAGGTTTTGGCTGTAATGTCCCATCCGTTTTGGCTAGCCGCACACTCCCCAATCACCGAGATCGGATTATGACCATTATGATGACGCCTTTTATGTCCTGTAGTGCTCGGCTAACCGTCTATATCCTCTTTGCTGCCGCTTTTTTTGCTGACCATGCAGCACTGCTGGTATTCTCCCTTTACCTGCTGGGCATTGTCGCGGCTGTGGTCACTGCCCTGTTTCTTAAAAAAACCCTGCTCCCAGGCGAAGCCCCGCCGCTGTTAATGGAACTGCCGGTGTACCACAAGCCCGCCCCACTCAACGTACTGCTCAATACACGCAACAAACTCAAAGGCTTTATAATGGATGCGGGTAAAGTGATTGTGATGGTTGTCGTGGTGCTGAACTTTTTTAACAGCTTGGGCACGGATGGCACCTTTGGTCACCAAGACCAGCCCACCTCAGTTCTCAGCACTGTTGCAAAAACCGCCACTCCTGTTGTTGAGCCTTTGGGTATCACCGAAGACAACTGGCCTGCCACGGTAGGACTCATTACCGGCTTTTTGGCAAAAGAAGTGGTGGTGGGCGCTCTTGATGCCCTCTATCAAAATATGGACCAAACCACAGCCGAAGGTAATAAAGCTGATAGCCCACCCTACTCATTGGGCGCACAGTTAGCAGCAGCTCTGCAAACCATTCCAGATAATATGCGTTCACTCTGGCAAGGCATTGTGGATCCGCTCGGACTTAAAAACCTAGCCAGTGTTGAGCACAAACAAACTGCCGCCGAAGAGCAGGGCATTGCCACCTCCACCCTCACCAAAATGGCCAATCATTTTGATGGCAACATTGGCGCCTATGCCTACCTGCTCTTTGTGCTGCTCTACTTCCCCTGTGTAGCCACCTTTGGGGCCATGAAGCAAGAGCTGGGCTGGCGTTGGGCCCTGGCCAGCGGCGCTTGGAGCCTATTTTTAGGCTACAGTGTGGCGGTTAGCTTCTATCAAATCGCTACCTGGTCTCGCCACCCTGAAAGCTCAGCGCTCTGGGTCACCTTCTTCGCCAGTGCTTACCTTTTGCTCTACTTCACCCTCAAACACATTGAGAGATCCTACCGTGATCTTACGAGAAATTAAGGCCTATATCCAACAACATGGACAGGTGAGTTTGGAAGACATTATCAACCATTTTGACCTCACCGAACCCGGGGCAGAAGCCATGCTGGAACGGCTTACTCAGCAAGGCTACGTACTGCCTCTACCCCATGATGACGAAGGCAGTTGCCAAACCGGCAGCTGCACTGGCTGCACTCAAGCCCGTGGCAGTAGCCAACGCTACCAGTGGATACCAAAAAAGCTCAAACCCCTCCCCTTTCAAATTCAGGCAAACTAAGCAAGAAAATTGTTATGCTTGCCACTAAATTTTAGATATGCTTTTGAATATGGTCGACCTATAAAAAGAAGAGAAAGACTATAGCTATTTTTCACAATAACTAAGAACTGCCACCGTAATTAAGATGAAAAAGTTTCAGTAGCAAAAAGCACGATAAATCAATCCTCCCCCTCCCAGCTATCTGGCACCTCATTACCTAATAACCTCAATGCGTGCACTTTCACCTCTGGATACACTGCTCGAGCATCTCGTAACTCATGCAGCTGAATAAAGCGGGTAATGGTTCGCTGCATATCTACAGGAATAAACTCAAATTCAATCCCTACTTGATACCTAAAATCTTGTTCTTTTAGGTTACGCACCATCACCATCCGCCCTTGGCACACCACTAAATCTTCATCTAGCTGCATAAACACATGAAAACGGGCAAACTTTTCATACACTTCATTGGTTTTAAAACTACACCCACCCGCACTCAAGTTCACCGTCAAGACTGGCCAATTTTTGCTGCTGGAGATCATATGAAATTTGTCTTTTAAGCGATTCAAAATATCTACCAACAGGTTATACTTTTCAATTAACAACAGTAAAATCTGAGCGGGCAGAACCCCTTTTTGCGCCACCAGTTCCAAGTTTTTCACAAATGCTTGATAATTAAAATGGTGTCGATGAGTGGGCATAAAAATAAATAAGCGCCCCTCAATGCTTGTCTCTGCAACCTGAATCAACTCATGAATCAACTCATCTATCTGCACATAAAAGTCCTGCATCAAAGGGAGCAGTTTGGTGCTTTTGGTCGCAGTAGGTGGGAACTGTTTCTTATCTTCTCTCAGACGGTACTTATAATCAGACGCTTGGCGAGGATCCGTCAATGCTAAATACTTCTCCAACAACCAATGAATAAAATCCAACCGTTTATTAAAGGTATAAAACACATTGACCGATTGAGGGCTACTTTCAAGCACTTTCTTTAGCAATCCCATCACTTCTTCATCAATTGCCTCAATCCGATGTTCCTCTCGGGGCGAGACAATCTCCTTACGCAGCCGATCTAGCGTCTGATTTAGTCCCTCTTGAGTCTGCAAATAGATGGGAATCTCCACATCATAGCGAAAAAACCGCCTTACATTAGCCATATACTCCCCCTTCAGAAACTCCCAAAACCTGCCGCAACCAGGCCGAGATATCCTCAACCTCTTCCGGGCACACACTATGCCCCATCGGATAGGTGTGCCACTCGACCGCATACTCTTTCTTAATCAATGCCTCTCTACTCTGCTCTGCCAGACTCAAAGCCACAATATCATCATAAATCCCATGCGCCATAAAAATGGGCAAGCTCCGGTGCAAAAAAAACTGCTGTGGTAGTGGAAAGTAGGTGGACAAAGCCATCACTCCTGCCAACCTGTGTTCGTAGCTCAAGGCGGCATGCAAGGCAACCACACCCCCTTGTGAAAAGCCTGCCAACACAATCTGCTCAGGGGCAATCCCCATCTCTATTTGCGACTTAATCAATTCAAACACTCGATAACAACTCACACGAATGCCCGCTGCATCCACATCACCCAACAGATCCAAACTGCGAATGTCATACCAACTTCTCATTTCCATGCCCCCATTTATTGTGACTGGGGCAATGGGGGCTGAGGGAAACACAAAGCGCACCGCATGATCTTTTGGCAACTTAAGTTGCGGGGTGAGTGAAGCAAAATCATTGCCATCTGCCCCCAGACCGTGCAACCAAATCACACAGGCCTTAGCAGCTTGGCTTTTGGGTTCAATAACAATTGGTTCCATAAGCTGATAAAATACCCTATTTCAAATTAAATTTAATTCGAACATTTTAACAGGAACCAAAGGTGCAGAAGTCGCAACCTATTCAACTAAATCGACAAAAAATTATCCGCATTTTATCGCCACTGGCTGCCCTGCTGATGGTTTCTGTAGTGAGCCTGAGCTTGGCAGGCTGTGGCAAAAAAGGCCCCCTTTATCTGCCTGATGATCCCGCTCATGCGCCTAAAAAACCTCAAAAAATATAGAGACCTTTGCACGAGATGAATCCACGGCTAAAAATAGCTAAAATTTCCCTACTCTTCGTTGGAAAACTTGCCAATAGCTGGCTATTGGCCGCGTTTTCCGCCTCGATTAGGAAAATTTTATCTCATTTTTATCTCGCGCCTCACTCATGCAAAGGTCTCATTTAACTTAAACTGGAAGACTATGTTTAATACCCACTCCCCCCAATTTACCTATCAAAACAATAGGCTACAGGTTGAGAATATGCCTGTGGAGCAGCTTGCCCAACAATTTGGAACACCTCTCTATGTGTACAGCCGTCAACACTTTGAACAGCGCTGGCAAGCCTTTGATCAAGCCTTTGGCACGCAGCCGCATTTAGTCTGCTATGCGGTGAAAACCAACTCCAATATTGCCATTCTTAACCTATTGGCAAAACAGGGGTCTGGGTTTGACATTGTCTCTCAAGGAGAGCTTGAACGGGTGCTCGCCGCAGGAGGCGATCCCAAAAAGGTGGTTTTCTCTGGTGTGGCCAAAAAATCCGTCGAAATCCGTCGAGCACTCGAAGTAGGCATTAAGTGCTTTAATATCGAATCCCACGCCGAGTTGGAACGCATTCAACAAGTAGCTGCCGAGATGGACACCATCGCCCCCATCTCCATCCGCGTCAACCCAGATGTAGATGCCAAAACCCACCCCTATATCTCCACAGGACTCAAAGATAATAAGTTTGGTGTGGACATCAATACTGCACCAGAACTCTATGCCAAAGCGGCCAAAATGCCCAATATAGAAATTCTAGGCATTGACTGCCATATCGGCTCCCAGCTGGTTGAAAGCGCGCCTTTTGTCGATGCCATTAAACGGGTATTGCTGCTTAAAGAGACGCTGCAGCAGCAGGGCATAGCCATTCACCACCTCGATCTAGGCGGCGGACTGGGGATTCAATATACCGATGAACAGCCACCTGCCATTGAAGACTATGTGCACACCTTAGTCAATACGGTCGCGGATAGTGACGTAGAGATTCTGATTGAGCCTGGTCGTGCCATTGCCGGCAATGGTGGCTTGCTGGTCACTCAAGTGGAATTTTTAAAGCCCACTGAACACAAAAACTTTGCCATTATTGATGCGGCGATGAATGACCTCATTCGCCCTGCTCTCTATCAGAGTCATCAGGACATTGTTCCCGTTACCCCGCATCAAGAGGGGTTAGACTTGACCTGGGATCTGGTTGGGCCCGTTTGTGAAACCGGCGACTTTTTAGGCAAAAACCGCCAGCTTAACCTGAAAGAAGGCGATTTCCTAGCGGTGCTCTCAGCAGGAGCCTATGGCTTTACCATGAGCTCCAACTACAACACCCGTCCCCGTGCTGCAGAAGTTTTAGTAGATGGGGACAAAGTCCATGAGATTCGCCCGCGGGAAACTTGGCAAGACCTCTTCGGATCAGAAAAGCTGATTCAAGACTAGGTGAAACCTTTGCAACCCAGCCAAAGTCCAGCACAAAAATCGCTTATTCAACGGCCCGCGCTCTCTCCCAAACAGCGGCTGTTGGCACGCCACAGCCTGTTTGATGAGATGGATGGCAGCCTCTGGATAGACGCCCGCAAAATTGAGCCAGAGCTTGGTGCTGTGCAGGTGATGGCTTGGGATAATATGATGCTGGGGCGAGACCCCATCCCAGACTATCCGCAACACTGGCGAATTTTTGAGTGGCCCTCGCACCCTGCACTTCACCAATGGCGAAAAGCCATTCCCAACTGGGTACAACAAAGCTGTGCTCTCTTCCCCTCCTATCAGCTCAAAATGCTGCACTTTGTGGGCAAATACCCTCAGTTGCTTGAACTGCTGGAACACGCCCCCGTGCTGGTATGGCGACTCATGCAAGGCGAACTTTCAGAAACAGAAATTCGTCAGTTGCTGGGTAAGAGACAGACCCAATGGGCTGGAAAGCTGGGCTGGCCAGAGCAGAAAGAAACCCTTAAACTGCTGCGAAAACTGAGACTGCGATTTGTCAATCAAGAAGTAGCGGAGAGCATTGAAACCTGTCTGCTAGATCAAAACCGCTTGCACAAACTGCAACAACTGCCCCGCATTAACTCTATGGCTCTGTCTTTGGCAGCGCGTTTTCCAGAGTTGATTGGTAGCCCTCTGCACCAAACCCTGGCGCAACTTCCCTGCCGTCCCATGCAGTGCCAAAGCATGATTGCCTTGCTGGAAGACGCCTTCCAACTGGCCGACTTTATGCAACAGCAAGCCGCAACCGAAACCATCGGCCAGTGCCGATATCTCAATGAAGTGGAAGCGCTCTATCAGAGCTGGATCACCCAAACGATTCAAAGCCAACAACCAAGTGTTGCGCCACTCACACGCTCAAAAACCCCACAACCCGTCTCAGTTCCAGCTCAAGTTCTACAACTGAGCCAACAGCAACAGCATGCCTGGTTTGCAGAAATTCAGCCGCAAGATGCACTCTACGCTTGGCAAATGGTCGACACTGACAATGAGACATCACTCATTGCCGTGCACCTCATCCAACAAGCCGAGCACTGGCAGCTAAAGAAAGTCCGGGTCAACCAAAACCAACTCCCCACCCCTCAACAACTCAGCCAAATTCTGCTTTGGTTGGAAAGCCTAAACCAGCCTGTAAAATAAAATACAGATATCCCCCCTTTATTTTGACCCAATCACACCATTTATGTATCATAAAGGTATGTATTTTGAATATGATGAGAATAAAAGCCAGTTAAACTTAAGGAAGTGCTGATTAATTAAACTCTATAAGGGCAGCGGCACGACACTGTGCTTTGAGCGCTCCAGTCTGTGAATCCGTAAGGCTCATAGGCGGGCAAGCCAAAACTCGCTTCGCTCAAACAGTTGGCTTGCTTTTCCGCCTATTTCGCCAACGGCTTCTACAGCCTTCTGCGAGCAAAGCACAGTATCGCACCGCTACCCTTTTCCAGTCAAAAATGATTTAATCAGCACTTCCTTAGCTCACATCTCACTCGTGCAAAGGTCTCAACTGGTTTTTAAGCCTGGCATAATGCCTAAAATAGCATTGCCGCAGTAAAGATTGCGTTTGCGGTAGGGCTCTGGGGTGTCGGCAAGGTAGATTTTTACCACCTCTGGATTTGAGGTGGTGATAAGAGGGGCAGCCAAGAAGTGCTCCGGCTTTTCTGTCCAGTCGGGGGCCGGAATTTGATAGCGTTGGCAGATCTCTTCGACCATGCCTGCTATCAACACACTCGTAAAGTCTACCCCCTCTTTAACAAAGTGGCGTCGATTAAACAGCGGCTCCTCTGCCACCAGAGCCTGCCGCTCTTCATCGGTATCTGGCAGATCAAAGCCGTGGATAAACTCTTTGAGCCAGTAATGGGGAACAGGATC
>CAYOOU010000015.1:20070-22655 GCA_964405635.1 uncultured Piscirickettsiaceae bacterium | reverse complement strand
TGGGTTAAACGACTCGATTAGCTCCATCTCTAATTCCCGCAAATCTGGATTTACCCCAGCTTGCTGAAACCGCTCCAACCACGCCTGCTTTTTGCCTCGTATCTCCAACAACTCGTGGCTATTGCCCTCCATCTGATGCATCTGCTCCAAGGCATTAAAATAGAACGCCATCACCTGCATGGCTTGCTCATCACCCTCATCTGCCAGCCGCTCAATGCGTTGCAAACGGTTATAAACCTTCATCACCGCCCGCTTCAAAGCCCAGCTATACAACAATGGCTTAACCCAATCTTTATCCTTAAACACCGTATTGACCAGCGTCATGGTCACAATCAACCCGATAAAAGCGCCAATAAAGTCCGAAACAAAGTGATTGCTAAAATACTGCCCGAACAGAGCTGTAAACCCCATAGACATCGGCAAACCAATCACAAAGAAAAGTCCGGTAATGCGAAAAAGCGCCTTGCGCGCCAATTGATTATGGTGCTTAATATCCACCTCTTTTAAACGAAAAACCATTTTTTATCCCTCTCTGAATTCAACAACTCGCAATTATGCCAAAATCCCCAGTCCTGCGGTTAAAAACATCTGCTTTTAAAGGTGAACTCTACGCCATTAGCCTGACATTGATTGATGCTTGGTTTCCTATTTTAGCCCTCTACTGTGTCACCGCTTTGGGCGCCATTCACACCTATTTTTACAGTCTGGTCATTGCCTCCAGCCTGCTAGGGCTATTGCTTTGGCTACAACGCAAAACGGCAGAGCTCACCCACCGTACCGCTTGGTTTAATCTTTTTATGGTCAGCCTTACCATTACCAGTCTCTATACTTTGGTTTTTCTAGCCCTGCAGTACACCACCCCCAACCATGTCGCCCTTATTCTCTTTCTACAGGTGCTCTTTGCCTACCTCTTTTTTGGCCGCCAGCCTGAAGAACGACTGCCCAGCATCCATAAATGGGGCGTCATTTTAATGAGCATTGGTGCCATCATTATCCTCTTCCCCCAAGACTTCCACATTAACTTTGGCGACCTGCTAGTGCTGCTGGCTGCCATAATCGCCCCCTTTGCCAATCTCTACCAAAAACGGGCACGACAACAGGTGGGCAGCCTTACCATTCTTTTTGTCCGCTCTCTAGTCGCCTTACCTTTTCTCTATCTTCTGGCTGCACTTCTAGAACCCAGCCCCAGTTGGCAAGCCATTCAACAGCAAGCCCTTTGGCTCCTACTGATTGGGGCGCTGGCCTTTGTGCTGGGCAAAATCTGGTGGATAGAAGCGATTCGCCTACTCCCCATTACCAAAGTTAATGCCCTCTACGCCTTCGCTCCTGCGCTGACCCTGCTGCTCTCCTACTGGTTGCTGGATGAAATTCCTACCACCGCGCAAGTTCTCGGCGCCATTCCTATTGTATTAGGCAGTCTTTTTCTCACACGCCCAACTTCTGCTAAAATGAAACCTTCAGCCAAAAAGGAGGAGTACACATGAGTGCAATTTGCAATGAAAAACAAGTGTTAGAAGTGATGCACGAGCGCCACGCCTGTAAGGTAATGGACGGTGAAAAAAAGATTCCGGAAAACACCTTTCACACCCTACTAGAGGTAGCTCGCCTAAGCCCCAGTTCCTTTGGCTATGAGCCATGGAAATTGATTGTGACTGAATTCAAGTAATAAGTTATGCATTATATGGATTTTTATAATAAAAGACTATGGATATATACCCTAACTTTTTAATGGAATTTTCACCCATCTAAATAGACACATAACCAATTGAAAAATAAAGAAAAAAGTTATCCACACCTCTAAGACCCGAGCCCCGACAGGTTTACAGTACCTAATATGCTTGGAGCCTCTAAAAAATACACTTTCAAAGTTAGGGTTTGGGCAATAGATAAAACAACTGTTAAAATAGAGCGTAAACTAAACATAAAGTTCTGCTACAAACAGATAAAACAGAGTCGCCAAAATTACTGACTAAATTTAACTTCACTAAAGACGAACAAAAAAGCTATATTTTGAGCAATGTTTCACTGTAAACATAAATATATGAGCAGAAACACAAAGATGGGGCTATATGAAACGAAAGAACCTTGCTAAAGCATTTTACGATTTTGCAAAGTTGGCTTTTGCAGGTTTAGTAGTGGCACCAATAGCAACTCATGCAACCAAATCAACCATCATATTAGGATCGACAAGCGTTGTTGCTATTCTTATTCTGGCATGGGTATTAGACATTGACGAAGGAGAAGAAAAATGAACTTTTTTGAAGGACTTGATCCTCTTGCCCAAACTTATGCGGCAATAACAGCGATCACGGTTATAGCAATTATTGCTGTTCTAATTCACGACCAGATCAAAAAACACAAACACCGTCATTAAAAGTTAGCTGTATTTTTTCTTGGGATCTGCGGAAATTTTAGCCATTATGTGGAGTATCTGGAAGCTCTACAAAAGTTAAGAATAGTAACTTTATGTAAAGAAATGCCTTGTGCATGCAGGTAAAATTAAATAACAATCTAATAGGAGACTGGAATGAAAACTAAATCTATTCTAAGTGCAGCCATCATTTCCATAACACTTTCGTCCAATA
>CAYOOU010000015.1:0-19970 GCA_964405635.1 uncultured Piscirickettsiaceae bacterium | reverse complement strand
AAAACTAAATCTATTCTAAGTGCAGCCATCATTTCCATAACACTTTCGTCCAATACTATGGCTGCCGACTACAAAGAAGTATCATCCCTTCATTTTGGCATGACATCAACCTCTATTACTAACCTAAGCAGTCAATCCAACTTTTATGCTGCTTACGAAAAAGGGAGTAATAACGGGAAACTTGAAACAACAATTGGAACAGCTTATCAAAATGTTTCCAGCAACCTGTCTCATTTAAACTTCTATGTTAAGCCTGGATTCTGTATAGGAAAGAGTACAGTAATCTATGGAAAATTAGGCTATGGAATGTTATTCGGTGGTAGTGGTTCTTCAAACAACTCTATATCTTATGGTGCTGGTGTAAGCTATAAATTTACTAAAAAATTAGGTATAGAAGCAGGATATGACAACCTATACTCTAGCTCTGGTCTTGATATAACTCAAACTAAATTTGGTATCCGTATAGACCTTTAAAAAATATCCTCTTTGCTAAAAGCAACAATTTAGCAAAGAGAGTATAAATGAAATATTAGTTACCGTGTAACTACCTTTCAATCCCCAAATACTCATTCTACCGCTTCATCCGACATCGACCGAAGCTTCTCTTTGTGCGTCTTGATCAGCCCTGCTCGTTTTTAAGCTCATGTGCTTTTCTAAACCTTCTCTGACGCTCCGCATTACTCATAGCTAAAACCCGAGCCCCGACATAAAGGAGATTAAGACGAGTTAGGCAAACGGCAGATAATGCGGTGCAAATCTATGAAAGTGCTGAATAGTACCCCATAACCTCTCTCACCTGGACAATAAAAGCTTGTAAATAGGGCTGTGGGTGTTCGGTTTGGCGGATGGCGGCGTAGAGTTTGGCTTTGACGCCAGATTTACCCAGTCGTAGTCGTTTGAGGTGATTAAATTCGGGTTGAGAATCCAGCAGCCAGACGGGCAACGCAGCTACACCTTTATTGGCCTCGACCCATTGCAGAATCATTAAGCTCATCTCTGAATGGCGAATGGCTTTGGGTTGTATTTTGGCTGGCCAAAGAAAGGATTTAAAAATATCCAGCTTGTTGTAGTTAACGGGATAAGTGAGCAGCGTCTCTGTTGCTAAGTCTTGCGGTTGGCAATAAGCCTGCGTCGCCATCCAATGCTCTGGACTGACCGCCAAGACCACTTCATACTCAAATAGTGGTGCAAACTGCACCCCCGCTTCTGCCTCAGTCTCGGAGGTAATGACCAAATCAATCTCATGCTTTTTAAGTGCATCCAAGGTTGGGCGAACCAACTGTGCCACCATATCCACTTCAATATCGGAAAACTGCTGCTGATAGCGACGCAAAATGGGTAACAACCACTCAAAACAAGTGTGGCACTCCACGCCTAGCCAGAGCCGCCCCAGGTTCCCAGAGCGAATTCGCTGCAAATTGCTCTTCGCCTGAGCCACTTGCGGCAGCACCAGCTCTGCCAACCGCAACAACACCTCGCCGGCAGGTGTCCACTGCACCGGTTGCGTTTTACGCTCAAATAGTTTCAGCTCTAGTTGTGACTCCAACTGCTTAAGCTGATGAGAAAGTGCCGACTGGGTCATAAACAAAGCCTCAGCCGCCCGATTGACTGAACCATAATGCTCAATTGCCTGAATTGTCTGCAAATGTTTCAACTCTATCATGAATATATCTCATATTAAATTGAATTTAATTCGTTTGTTTTCATATTAAACCCACTTTACACTGTCTCTGTCAATTTAAATGAGGAAACAAACGATGACCACCCTACACAACCTTGGCTACCCGCGAATCGGGGCCAAACGTGAATTGAAATTTCAACTAGAAAAGTATTGGCGTAAAGAGGCATCTCGCTCTGAGCTTGAAGCCACCGCAAAAACTCTACGTCAACAAAACTGGCAAACTCAGCTTGATGCTGGTGTGGCGTTATTGCCTGTAAATGACTTTGCCTATTATGACCAGATGCTAAATATGAGCACCCTTTTGGGCTGCATTCCAAGCCGTTTTCGTCAGGAAAACTATGACTTAGACATCGCTTTCCGTATGGCTCGTGGTCAAGCGCCAAGCGATGAAGAGCACAGCTGCTGCAGCGGAAATCATGACACTTCTGCCTGTACGATGAAAAAGTGGTTTGATACCAACTACCACTATATCGTGCCTGAGTTTGAAGCAGACACTGAATTCAAAATCACCGACACTCGCCTATTTGACGAAGTGCTAGAAGCCCAAGCCCTTGATGCACAAGGTGAAGTAAAACTTAAGCCTGTTCTGATCGGTCCTTTGACCTATCTTTATCTAGGTAAAAAGTTTGGCTACAACGGTCAAAAGCTAGACCTACTAGAAAAGCTCCTGCCAGTTTATCAGCAGATTCTAGAAAAATTGGCACAGTTAGGCATTGAATGGGTTCAGATTGATGAGCCTATTTTGACCCTTGAATTGGATAATGCTTGGAAATCTGGTTTCAGCTTCGCCTATGAGAAGTTAGATCGAGCGCCAGTTAAACTGCTTTTGGCCACTTACTTTGACACCCTAGGCGACAACCTTGAACTCGTCAAGAGCCTACCTGTAGCAGGTCTACACTATGATGGTGTTCGCGGTGCAGCTCAGCTTGAGGAAGTAATTGCTCAATATCCTACTGACAAAGTGCTTTCTCTTGGCTTGGTAGAAGGTCGTAATATCTGGAAAACCGACTTAAATGCCGCTCTAGAAATCCTTAAGCCTGCTCTCGATGCTCGTGGTGACAACCTTTGGATTGCCCCAAGCTGTTCACTGTTGCATGTGCCAGTTGACCTAGACTTGGAAGAGAAGCTGAACGCAGAAATCAAATCCTACCTAAGCTTTGCTAAGCAGAAGTTGAATGAAGTGGCTTTATTGAACCAAGCCCTCAATGGCAAAGATGTTCAAGCCGCTTTAGATGCTCAGGCTGAGAAGATTGCTGCTCGCAAAAACTCTACACTTATTCACAACCCAGCAGTGGCTGAGCGGATGGCAAAAATTGACGAAGTGCCTAACCGTCGTAGCACGCCTTATGCCGAGCGTGCGCCTTTGCAACACAGCAAGCACCAGCAAAAATTGCTTCCAACCACGACCATTGGTTCCTTCCCACAAACCAGTGAGATTCGTCAAACACGCCGTGCGTTTAAAAATGGTGAGATTGATGAGTCAACCTATATTGAGGCAATGAAAAAAGAGATTGCCTATGTGGTAGAGCAACAAGAGCAACTGGACATTGATGTACTTGTACACGGTGAGCCAGAGCGAAACGATATGGTTGAATACTTCGGTGAGCAGATGGACGGCTACGCCTTTACCCAGTTTGGTTGGGTACAATCCTACGGCTCTCGTTGCGTGAAACCACCTATTATTTATGGTGATGTCGCACGCCCTAAAGCAATGACTGTCTTCTGGTCTACCTATGCACAAAGCCTTACTGACCGTCCAATGAAAGGTATGCTTACCGGGCCTGTGACAATGCTTCAGTGGTCATTTGTACGAGACGATCAGCCACGTAAAACCACCTGTGAGCAGATTGCTCTAGCACTGTTAGACGAAGTGCAAGACCTAGAAGCAGCGGGCATTACAGTCATTCAAATTGATGAGCCTGCGCTACGTGAAGGTTTACCGCTAAAACAGTCTCAGTGGCGTGAATATTTGGATTGGTCAGTAAATGCGTTCCGTTTGTGTACTTCAAGTGTTGCAGATAGCACTCAGATTCACACCCATATGTGCTACTCTGAGTTTAACGACATTATTGAAGACATTGCCGCAATGGACGCAGATGTAATCACCATTGAAACTTCTAAGTCTCATATGGAACTGTTGCAAGCCTTTATCGACTTCAACTACCCCAATGAGATTGGGCCAGGGGTTTATGACATTCACTCCCCTAATATCCCAACTGTGGAGCAAATGGTCACGCTTATCGAGAAAGCGGCAGACTCCATTCCAGTTGAGCGCCTATGGGTTAACCCAGACTGCGGCCTAAAAACCCGTGGTTGGGCAGAAACTCGTCCAGCTCTAGAAAACATGGTGCAAGCTGCTAAGATTTTGCGGGAAAAATATCAAGCTGAAAAAACCGCTTAATCCAATCCCGTAAAAACACTAAAGCCCGCAATTGCGGGCTTTTTTTGTGCCAATAACATTTCAAACGGCAAATTTCTTGCCAAAATCCCCAGTCCTGCCATGCCGATTTTGGCATTTTTATATGACAGGACTGGGGATTTTAAGGTTTTGCCGGAGTTTAGCGTGTTACATTACCCAACTCCCTGATTAGAAACTGGATATAGGGTGCCTGAACTTGTTCGCTAGGCGTTTGCAAAAAATCTTAGCTTCACCCTTAGGTTAAGCGGGCATTTTTTGTGAATGTATCGCGGGCAAGGGCGGGGGCACTATGCCAGCTTTCTAATCAGGGGTTTGGGTATTAACTTTGTGCGGCAAGATATTCTTCATAAGTGCCTTGATAGTGCTCAACCCCTTCTGGCTTCATCACCAGCAATTGGGTGGCCAGCGAGGAAACAAACTCTCGGTCGTGGGAGACGAAAATCACGGTGCCAGGATAGTTTTCTAGCGCCATATTAAGGGATTCAATAGACTCCATATCTAGGTGGTTGGTGGGTTCGTCCATAATCAGTACATTGGGCTTTTGTAGCATAAGCTTGCCAAACAGCATTCGCCCTTGCTCTCCTCCGGAAAGCACCTTTACCGATTTATCAATTTCTTTTTGTGAAAAGAGCATTTTGCCCAGCACTGCACGCACTGCCTGCTCATCATCACCCTCTTGCTTCCACTGGCTCATCCAGTCCAACAGATTCAGATCGGCTTCAAAATCACTGGCGTGGTCTTGAGCGTAGTAGCCAATCTTCACATTTTCTGACCACTTAACCTCGCCACTGTCTAGCGGCTCATCACTAACAAGCGTTTTAACAAAGGTGGTTTTTCCGATACCGTTGGGGCCAATTACAGCCAGTCGCTCCCCTACTTCCAACATGAGACTGATGTCTTTAAAGATTTGGTTATCATCGTAGGCTTTAGAAATGTTCTCCAATTCCAGCGCCAAACGGAACAGCTTTTTATCTTCTTCAAAGCGGATAAAGGGATTGACTCGACTAGAGGGCTTAATGTCTTCCAGCTCGATTTTTTCAATCAACTTGGCACGAGAGGTGGCCTGCTTGGCCTTGGACGCATTGGCTGAAAAACGGCTCACAAAGGCTTTTAGCTCATTGATCTGTGCCTGCTTCTTCGCATTGTCTGCCAATTGACGCTCACGGGCTTGAGTTGAGGCCAACATATACTGGTCATAGTTACCAGGATAGACACGCAGCTCACCATAGTCTAAATCGGCCATGTGCGTACAGACGCTATTGAGAAAGTGGCGATCGTGCGAGATGATAATCATGGTGCTTTTACGCTCATTGAGCACCTCTTCCAACCAACGAATGGTGTTGATATCCAAGTTGTTGGTCGGCTCATCTAGCAACAAAATATCGGGGTCAGAAAACAGGGCTTGAGCCAATAGCACCCGCAGCTTCCAGCCAGGCGCCACTTCACTCATAGGGCCATAGTGCTGCTCAACCGGAATCTCCAACCCGAGCAATAGTTCACCGGCACGCGCTTCGGCGGTATACCCGTCCATCTCCCCAAAGGCCACTTCTAGGTCCGCCACCTTCATGCCGTCCTCTTCACTCATCTCTGCCAGGCCATAGATGCGGTCTCGCTCCTTTTTCACTTCCCACAGTTCAGGCTGACCCATAATCACGGTATCAATCACCGAGTAGGCTTCATAGGCAAACTGATCCTGCCGCAGTTTCCCTAGCCGCTCTCCGGGGTCTAAGGAGACCGTACCAGAGGTGGGCTCTAAGTCGCCCCCAAGAATTTTCATGAGGGTGGACTTACCACAACCATTGGCACCAATGAGACCATAACGGTTGCCTTCGCCAAATTTAACGGAGATATTTTCAAAAAGCGGTTTTTCACCAAACTGCATGGTGATATTTGCGGTGGATAACACGGAATTAGGGTCCTTCGGATTAAAGTGGAAAATGATGTTGTGAAAAAGAGGCTTGCCCAGCATTGAAGCTGGGGTTGGTTTAATAACGCTTTTGTAAATAGGCTTGGAACTGTTTGAGTTCTTGGCGCATCTGCAAAAGCTTTTGCACAGTGCTGTCTGCTGCACCTTCTGCACCATCACTCTGCCCTTGATGCTTTTGTGCCAACTGGGCTTTGGCACCAGAGATGGTAAAGCCCTGCTCATGCAGTAGGCTTTTAATCTCCAGCACCAACTCCACATCTTTGCGTTGATAATAGCGCCGTCCCTGCCGCTTACTGGGTTCAAGTTGTGGAAACACCTGCTCCCAGTAGCGCAATACATGAGACTTGAGTTCACACAGTTTGCTCACCTCCCCAATCGTGAAATACTTCTTATCAGGAAGGTTGATCAATAGCTGTTGGGCACTATTCTGTTGGTTTGGCATTGTCGATAGTGGCTCTTAACTTTTGTCCTGGTTTAAAGGTTACCACTCGGCGAGCGGCAATGGGCACATCTTCCCCAGTGCGAGGGTTGCGACCGGGCCGAGGATTTTTATCCTTCAACTCAAAGTTACCAAAACCAGAGATTTTTACAAACTCTCCACGAACCAGCACTTCGCTGATTTCGGTATAAAACTGCTCAACAATTTCTTTAGACTCTCGCTTATTGAAGCCTAAGGTATCGGTTAAGCGTTGTGCAATTTCTGCTTTTGTTAATGCCATATTCTATCCTTTTATCGCAGTGAAGCTGAAACATTTTTTTCAGCACTTTCAATCATTTGTTGAATCACCGCATCGACTTCTTCATCTTGCAAAGTCCGTTCACGATGCTGGAATTTAATGGTGATGGCGATACTCTTTTTGCCTTCAGGCAAGCCTTCGCCTTGATAAACATCAAACAGTGCAATGGATTTCACCAGCTCAGACTGCACAGTAGCCAAAGCATCAAGCAACGCCTGAACGGGCAGCTCTTCTGCTACCACAAAGGCCAAATCCCGCTGTACTTCTGGGAACTTAGAGAGTGCTTCAGCTGCGGGCAATTCAGTCATCGCTACCAAAGACTGCTGAATCTCAAAGAGGTAAACCTTGCCAGAAACGCTCATCTCTTTAGCCAGTTTAGGATGTAGCTGTCCTAAGTGACCAACCACTTCACCATCCTTGACCAACTGGGCAGACTGCCCTGGGTGCAAAGCTGGATGATTCGTAGGCTCAAAACGCACCTGCTTCTGGTGGCTCATTTGCAATAGGGTTTCTACATCGCCTTTCAGGTCATAGAAGTCCACATTGCGTGGCTCCGCTACCCAGCTCTCTGGTTCTGCCGGCCCAACCACTGCACCACCTAACATCGGCACCTGTTGCATGCCTTCAACTTGGTCGCCAATAAACACCAAACCTAGCTCAAAGAGACGCACACGGTTTTGCTGCCGCTTCTGGTTATAGGAAACGGTATTTAACAACCCGGCAAACAGGGTGTTTCGCATCGCCTTCATCTCTTCAGAGATGGGGTTCTGCAGGTTAATGTGTGGCAAATGTGGCGAAAGCGCTTCTAGCTTGCTCTCTTCCACAAAACTGTAGGTAATCACTTCATGATAACCGCGTTGCACCAGAGCATGGCGAACCAAGTCCATTTCCATCTCGGTTTCAGGCAGAGCAGGCAGACGAATTGGCGCTTCAAGAGGAACCTCGGGCAGGTTGTTATAACCAAAAATCCGTCCAACCTCTTCAATCAAGTCCGCTTCAATTTCCATATCGAAGCGGTAGCTAGGCGCGGTGAGTAACCAGCCATTGTCACCCTTTTCAATTTCAAAGTTGAGTCGCTGGAAAATTGCCTCGACCTCTTCCGCAGGCAAGGCCACACCTAGTAGTTTTTCAATTCGCTCTGGACGAAGCAAAATTGGCTTGGGCTGAGGCAGTTTATCCACATCTACGACTGCTTCCACTTCAGAAACCTCGCCTCCGGCAATCTCAGTAAGTAGAGCCAAGGCTCTCTCTAAAGCGCGCTCTGGCAGTTGCGGATCAACGCCCCGCTCAAAGCGGTGAGAGGAATCGGTGTGCATGCCATACTGCCGTGCTTTGCCGCTAATCGCCAAAGGTGCAAAGTGCGCACACTCAAACAGAATGGTCTGCGTCTCATCACTAACTGCAGTGGGCTTGCCCCCCATAATACCAGCCAGAGCAATCACGCCTGATTCATCGGCAATCACTAAGGTATCTGATTTTAGGGTAACGGTTTTGTCCTCTAGGGTCTCTAAAGTCTCCCCTTCTTGGGCATAGCGCACCTGCAAGTTGCCCTGCAACTTGTCATAATCAAAGGCGTGCATCGGCTGCCCCAGCTCCAACATCACATAGTTGGTAATGTCTACCAGTAGGTTTTTCGGGGACACACCGCCGCGCTGCAGACGGTTCTGCATCCAGAGAGGCGTTTCGGCTTGTGTATCAAATCCTGTCACTTTACAGGCTAGGTATTTGGGACAAGCTGCTGTATCGGCAATGGAAATTGTTTTGCCAGCCGAGCCAGATTTGGCAACGGCTTGCGCTTCAAAAGGCTGCTGCATTGGTGTATTGCCATAAGCGGCAATATCACGCGCCAACCCTTCTACGCTCAAACAATCGGCACGGTTAGGCGTCAAATCTACATCAATAATACAGTCATCTAAGTCTAGATACTCGCGCAAATTCACGCCCACAGGAGCGTCGGCTGGCAGCTCCATTAGGCCATCGGTTTCTGGCGACAAGCCTAACTCTTGAGCGGCACAGAGCATTCCGTGAGATGGCACACCCCGTAATTTGGCCTTTTTAATTTTAAATCCGCCAGGCAATACCGCCCCTACCAGCGCAGTTGGAGCCTTCATGCCCGCACGCACATTTTTGGCACCGCAAACAATCTGCACTGGCTCTTCAGCACCGACATCCACTTGCGTTACATTGAGCTTATCTGCATCTGGGTGTTTCTCTACACTGAGCACCAAACCTACCACGACTTTGCTAAATTCGGGCGCTACTGGCTCAATGCCATCCACTTCTAGGCCTGCTAGGCTTAACTCTTCTGCCAGCGTTTCACTGTCCCAACTGGGGTTTACCCAAGTTCTTAACCAATTTTCGCTTACTTTCATCTTACCGTACGAGAGATCCCGTCCTTTAGTGCAGGGAGGGATAGCAGCAGCCTAAGCTGCCAGTTCTCTCTTCTCCATGTTAGTTGCTATCTTTGTTAAACCATAACCATATCCATCAGCTTTCTGTAAAAGTACACAATGCCGATGTGATACACCCTGAATTAAAGCTTGTGGTGCTTGAATATTGAAAGAGCCTGTCCTTCTTACAGAAACTCTTCCAGTGTAGGTTCCAGCTTTTTTACCCTTGGGGATAATCGCTTTCACCATATCCCCAGTCTGGAATCCAAACACCTGCTTTTTTCTCATCAAATACCCTCTTGGGAATCCATGCTTATTCAGGCGAGTACGCTTATAACTGCCTCTGCCCATACACTTAATCACCAAAACAGGTTTCTGCCATTCAGTAGGCGGCAGCGTTAAATCGCCAACACACACCGCATCCAAACAATGGTCTTTTGGTATGTCGTATTTCTTACGGTTATACTTGGTTTTGGCACCCGTGCCAGTACCCACAATCCAGCCTTGATTTAGCAAGCCAAAGAGCATTGCATTTCGAGTTGCATTGACAGCGGCCATATCTTTTTGGACAGGTGTTTTACCGTTCTGTACTCGCTCTATACCAAGCTTTCTAGCCTTATCCAGTGCAGACTTACCCAGTTCACTTTTCCACTGCTCAAGAGACTTTTTCCCTTTAGCTTGGTTACAGCTATGACAGGAAAGCGTCAGATTCTCAATGCGATTAGAGCCTCCCTTAACCTTTGGGATGATATGTTCCACTTCAAGGATGGAATCACCGCTTTTGCCACCACAGTAAACACAGGTGTGTTTATGCTTGTAAAGGATGTACTCCCTTACCTCATATCCAAACAAGGTGCCTTGCTGATACTCAACCCCCTTAATGTCTGGATTGTTGATTAACTGGGTATCAAACTTCACCCGCTCCAGTGATATTTCGCCAATAGGACATAGCTTTGATAACCTATTTACCCAAGCAAAGGTACTGTCCACTCTGTGTTGAATAGAGGGTGCTAACCAGCCTTTGGGCTTTTTGCGGTTATTAAACCGCGCAGGACGATACCAGAGTTTACTCCTGCGTCTGCGCCTAAAGCTTCTTCTCTGGGTTAAAGCTTCAGAGATTTTATGACCTCGATGCTCAAGGTGGAAAAGGCTTTTAATCTTTAAAACCCTCTTACACTCAACCGCTAAAGCCATTCCCGTGACTTTAGATCCAGGGTCAAGTTTTAATTGGCAGTGTTGAATCTCACCGCCCACCCTATCCTTTAATCGTATAGTGAAAGGGTAGCGTTTATGGACAACTGCACGACCTTTAGACAAAAGCAATCTTGCCCGCTTCTCCGAACACGGCATCAAAGGCTTTTTCCTTTTGTCTAAAACAAATACTGCCATAAGTTTTACTCCAAGTAATTACCCTTACGGGTCTAGTAACGCTGGTAAAAACCAGTCTCCCTTCGAGGTTGTATGCAATCGGCTCCCATCAAAGATGGCGGTTAAAACCTTCGGCATTACCCCAATGATGCCTGCATGATCCTAACCTTTCAGAGCTTAGGGCTAAGGAAGCACCCCAAGGTGAGTCTTAACGACCTATTGCATACTGCTACTGCTCAAAGCAGTCCTCTGGTCAACCTCAGCTCAAGCCTTGCCCTTTAGGACGGGGTGATTGACCTCGTCGGCCTATTTAAACTGTTTTAAAAATCTTAGATCATTTTCAAAGAACTGGCGAAGGTCCTTAACACCATAGCGTAGCATCGCCAATCGCTCCACGCCCAATCCAAAGGCAAGTCCGGTATATTTTTCGCTGTCCACACCCACATTTTTCAATACATTAGGGTGAACCATGCCGCAACCCAGTACCTCGATCCAGCGGCCATCTCCAAACAGGTCGGTGGCAATGTCCACTTCTGCCGATGGCTCTGTAAAGGGGAAGTAAGAAGGACGGAAGCGAGTTTTCAGGTTTTCGTCCTCAAAAAATTGTCGCAAAAACTGCGTTAATAGCGAGCGAAGCTGAGCAAAAGAGGCATTTTCCTCAATAATCAACCCTTCCACCTGGTGGAACATCGGGGTATGGGTTTGGTCAGAATCACAGCGATAGACCCGCCCTGGCGCAATAATCCGCAAAGGCGCATTGCGTTTTTCCATGGTACGAATCTGCACCCCAGAGGTATGGGTACGCAGCACAGTTTGCGCATCAAAATAGAAGGTGTCGTGCATGGCACGAGCAGGGTGCGTTTCTGGAATATTCAAGGCCTCAAAATTGTGCCAGTCGTCCTCAATTTCAGGACCTGTTTCAATATCAAATCCAGCCTTAGAAAAAATCAACTCTATCCGCTTTAGCGTGCGGGTAACAGGGTGCAGACCACCCACATCAACCCCACGGCCGGGCAGTGTAATATCCACTGACTCTTCTGCCAGCTGCTTAGCCAACTTTTCATCGTCCAACTGCTGTTTTTTGCTACCAATAAGCTGTTGAACCTGCTGTTTGGCTTCATTTATCCACTGCCCCACCTTGGGACGCTCTTCAGGGGAAAGCTTGCCCATTGTTTTCATTAGAGCGGTAAGCTCACCCTTTTTGCCTAGAAACTTTACCCGCAACGCATCCAAGTCGGCATGGTTGGCAACGGATTGAATGGCCGCTTCGGCCTCGGAAAGGATCTCTTGCAGTTTTTGTTGCATGATTGCGTGCCTTATTTAAAAGTGTAGAGATAAATTGAAATGACTTATCTATACACTCTATAGAGTTCTCTGCATGAGATGAATCCACGGCAAAAAATACCGCACTCATACAAAGAACTCAGTGAAGAAGAAAAAAGGGGACCTAAGTCCCCTTTCTCATCAAGAAATTAACTTGATTAAGCTAAAGCGGCTTTGGCTTTTTCTGCAATGGCACTGAAGGCCGCTGCGTCATGAACCGCGATATCAGAAAGAACCTTACGATCCACTTCGATACCCGCTTTATTTAGACCGTTGATGAAACGGCTGTAGGTCAAACCGTTTAGACGGGCTGCTGCGTTGATACGCGCAATCCATAGACGACGGAACTGACGCTTGCGTTGACGACGGTCACGGTAAGCGTATTGACCGGCTTTGGTAACCGCTTGCTTGGCAACACGGAACACCTTACGGCGAGCACCATAGTAACCTTTGGCTTGCTTTAATACTTTTTTGTGTCTTTTACGAGCGATGACACCTCTTTTAACTCTTGCCATTATCTCTCTCCTTATACATAGGGTAGCATGCGGCGAACCATTGCCACATCTGAATCATGAATCATACTCGCCGCACGTAACTTACGCTTACGCTTGGTAGATTTCTTAGTCAAAATATGACGAAGGTGAGAGTGTTTACATTTAAAACGGCCAGAGCCAGTTTTTTTGAAACGCTTTGCAGCGCCACGGTTGGTTTTAATCTTAGGCATTTCTAAAATTACTCCGCATTTAAGCACCTAAACTTTGATGCTTGGTTTTTAAAACATATCAAACAGCGTCTTGCTGCGATACAACGGAACAACGAACAGCACTGAGGGAGCTGCACCAGAAACGGTGATTGTAAAAATCTCAATCACCGCCCCGATTGTTGTGTTCAGCCAATTCACTACTCCCCTCCCCCTGAAATTCATCATTTCTGCGTTGAAAAATGGTCATTTACGCTTGTAAACTCACATTTTTCGCCTTGAACTGATAAATTTCAGGGACAGGATGAGCAGTGAATAAATTTAATCCGAGGATTTTGCTTGCTTGGCTGCTTTCTTTGCTGGCGCGACCATCATTTGCATTTGACGACCTTCCATTTTAGGCATTTGCTCAACAATTGCCACATCTTGGATATCGTCGCGAATGCGCTCCAGCATCTTCAGTCCCAGTTCCTTATGGGTAATTTCACGGCCACGGAACCAAATGGTTACCTTGACCCGATCTCCGTTACTAAGGAAACGCAGCAGGTTGCGTAGCTTGACCTGATAGTCCCCTTCCTCAGTTCCTGGGCGAAACTTAACTTCTTTAACTTGCACTTGCTTCTGTTTTTTCTTAGCTTCGTGCGCTTTTTTCTGTTTCTGGTAAAGATATTTACCATAATCCATAATTTTGCAAACCGGAGGATTTGCTTTGGCAGTAATCTCAACCAGATCCAATCCTTCTTCTTCCGCTCGTTCACGGGCTTCTTGAATGGATACAACCCCCAACTGTTCGCCATCAGATGCAATTAAGCGCACCTCTTTGGCTTTAATTTGTTCATTGATAGCATCTTTAGGGGCTTCAGCTTGTTGTGGTTTCCCACGTCCTCTTCTTACTGCGATGGTGACATCCTCCAGTTTGTAATCATTTTTAGTCTGTTGTACGACCCAATTGGGCAATATCGTTATTCAGCATCTCCACCAGTTGTTCAAAGGTAAAGCTGCCTAAATTTTTACCGCCACGGGCACGCACATTGACTGTTCCATTTTCCATCTCTTGATCGCCGACAACCAAGATATAGGGCACACGCTGTAAAGTGTGTTCGCGAATTTTAAACCCTACCTTCTCATTTCTCAAGTCCGATTCGACTCTAAACCCATGTTTTTGCAATTTTTTAGCAAAATCGGTGACATATTCGCTGTGAACTTCAGAAATTGAGGTAATAACTGCCTGCACAGGCGCCAACCAAGTCGGAAACTTTCCTTCATAATGTTCAATCAAAATACCCACAAATCGTTCTAAAGAGCCAAGAATGGCACGGTGAATCATTACGGGGTGGTGCTTTTCGTTATCCGCTCCCACATAGACTGCATCCAACCGATCTGCACGCGTCATGGAGAAATCTAACTGAATGGTACCACACTGCCAGACCCGACCGATACAATCTGTTAGCTGAAACTCAATTTTAGGCCCATAAAATGCACCTTCTCCTGGCTGGAGTTTGTAATCCAACCCTGCATTTTTCAAAGTATTTTCTAGTGCAGTTTCAGCCAAGTCCCAAACCTCATCACTGCCCACTCTTTGCTCAGGACGGGTAGAGAATTTGACCGCAATCTTATCAAAACCAAAATCAGCGTAGGTTTTAAATACCAGGTCAATACAAGACTGTACCTCTTGTTCAATTTGCGACTCAGTACAGAAAATATGCGCATCGTCTTGAGTAAAGGAACGAACACGCATCAAACCATGCAGGGTTCCAGAAGGCTCATTGCGGTGCACCAACCCAAACTCTGCTAGACGAATGGGCAAATCACGGTAACTGTGCAGGTGACGGTTGTATACCTGAATATGACCTGGACAGTTCATGGGTTTCACCGCATAGTCCCGATTGTCGGTTTCGGTGGTAAACATATTGTCTTTAAACTTATCCCAGTGACCTGACTTCTCCCAGAGAGAGCGATCCATCACTAAAGGCGTACGAATCTCATCATAGCCATTCTCTTGCAACTGCTGACGCATATAGTCTTCCACCACACGGAACAGGACGGTTCCCTTTGGATGCCAAAAAGCCATACCCGGCGCAAGTTCTTCCACATGGAAAAGGTCCAACTGCTTGCCCAGCTTACGGTGATCCCGTTTCTCGGCCTCTTCCATCATCTTCAAGTAATCTTTTAGCTCTGGTTTGGTGCGGAAGGCAAGACCATAGGCGCGTTGCAGCATTTTATTCTTAGAGTCACCCCGCCAGTAGGCGCCGGCCACATGCGTCAACTTAAAGGCTTTAATAAAGCCCATATGCGGTACATGAGGCCCACGACACATATCTACATACTCTTCATGGAAGTAGAGGTTAAACTCTGTCTCTTCAGGCATATCCGCAATCAGCTCTAGCTTATAGGTCTCATTGCGTTCCTCAAAAATTTTAATAACCTCTTCTCGAGGCAGGCGTTTTTTAATGACAGGGTACTTGGTCTTTGCCAGCTCCTGCATCCGCTTCTCTATCTTTTTTAACGCCTCTGGCCCAATTTTCTCTTCCAGATCGAAATCATAGTAGAAACCATTTTCAATCACTGGGCCTATGGACATTTGTGCATCAGGATAAAGCTGCTTTAGCGCATGACCAAACAGGTGGGCACAGGAGTGACGCATAATATGCAGACCGTCTTCGTCTTTGAGGGTCACAATTTCTAGGGTTGCGTCATCTGTAATCAGATCACAGGCATCTACCAGATCACCATTGACTCGACCAGCAATAGTAGCCTTGGCCAAACCTTCGCCAATATCCTTAGCAACTTGAATCACCGACACTGCCTCATCGTAACTGCGTTGAGAACCATCTGGTAAAGTAATAACCGGCATAGCAACCCTCTCTTGAAATTGTCTGTTGGAAAACAGGGCATTATAGCATTTATCCCCCTTTAAAAACGAAAAATCCGCCTATGAAAGCGGGTTATCGGGACAATCCCCTACCTGAGACCTGCGTCACATCAAAGTAAGAGGCAGGACTGGGGATTTTGGCAAAATTTAAGAGACCTTTGCATGAGTGAGACGCGAGCTAAAAATGAGATAAAATTTTTCTAATCGAGGCGGGAAACGCAGCCAATAGCCCGCTATTGGCAAGTTTTCCAACGAAGAGTAGGGAAATTTTAGCCATTTTTAGCCGTGGATTCACTCGTGTAAAGGTCTCTTTAGGTTTCTAAATAAATTTTGCCGCCCTTTTCATCAAAGTCTTTTGACTTTTCACTCATGCCGACTTCAATGGCCACACCGAGGTCTTTAATCCCTTTTTCTGCAGCATAGTCACGAATGTCTTGAGTGATTTTCATGGAGCAGAACTTTGGCCCACACATGGAACAGAAATGCGCCACCTTAGCAGACTCGCGAGGCAATGTTTCATCGTGATACTCACGGGCACGGTCTGGATCGAGCCCAATATTGAATTGGTCATACCAACGGAACTCAAAGCGCGCCTTAGACATCGCATTGTCTCGAATCTGTGCACCAGGAAAGCCTTTAGCTAAGTCAGCTGCATGGGCAGCAATCTTATAGGTAATAATTCCCTCTTTCACATCTTCTTTATTTGGCAAGCCCAAGTGCTCCTTAGGTGTTACATAGCAGAGCATAGAGGTGCCATACCAGCCAATCTGAGCCGCACCAATACCAGAAGTAATGTGGTCATAACCTGGGGCAATATCTGTCACCAAAGGCCCAAGCGTATAGAAAGGCGCTTCAAAGCAGTCTTGCAGCTCCTTATCCATATTCTCTTTAATCATCTGCATCGGCACATGACCTGGCCCTTCAATCATTACCTGCACATCGTGCTCCCAGGCAATTTTGGTCAGCTCACCCAAGGTTTCCAGCTCACCGAACTGTGCAGCATCATTGGCATCCGCCAGAGATCCTGGACGCAAACCATCCCCCAAAGAGAAGGCGACGTCATAAGCCTTCATAATTTCGCAGATCTCTTCAAAATGGGTATAAAGGAAATTCTCTTTATGATGATGCAGACACCACTTGGCCATAATAGAGCCACCACGAGAAACAATTCCGGTAACCCGCTCAGCAGTCATGGGAATGTAACGCAACAACACACCGGCATGAATAGTGAAGTAGTCCACACCTTGCTCCGCCTGCTCAATGAGCGTGTCTTTAAACACTTCCCAAGTCAGGTTTTCGGCAATACCATTCACTTTCTCTAAGGCTTGATAAATTGGCACTGTGCCGATAGGCACAGGTGAGTTACGAATAATCCACTCTCGGGTTTCGTGAATGTTCTTACCCGTCGAAAGATCCATAACTGTATCACCACCCCAGCGAGTCGCCCAAACCATCTTTTCTACTTCTTCTTCAATAGATGAGGTGGTGGCAGAGTTACCGATATTGGCATTAATTTTCACACGGAAGTTGCGACCAATAATCATCGGCTCAATTTCTGGGTGGTTGATATTGGCAGGGATAATGGCACGCCCTGCGGCAATCTCTTGACGCACAAACTCTGGCGTATACTCATCAGGAATGTTGGCGCCAAAGGAAACCCCTTTGTGTTGCTTGAGCAAGCCTTGCTCACGAGCTTCTTGTAGTTTGCAGTTTTCCCGAATCGCCACATATTCCATCTCAGGCGTAATAATGCCTTGACGCGCATAGTGCATCTGAGTCACATTCTTGCCAGCTTTCGCCTTGCGAGGCTTAGGAATATTGGGGAAGCGCACGGCTTCTAACTTACTATTCTGATGCCGCTCATGAAAATACTTGGAAGTAAAGTCAGGCAAGACCTCTGTATCGCCACGCTCTTCAATCCAAGCTGTACGCACCTTTTTAATGCCTTTATGAAAGTCGACTTTTTCATTCGGGTCTGTGTAGACGCCAGAGGTATCATAAACCGTTAAAGGAGGATTAGGCTCAAAAGAGCCATCTGCTAGAGGAGTATCACTTAGGGTAATCTCCCGCATGGGCACTTGAATGTCTGGCCGTGAACCCTTGACATAAATTTTGTGGGAACTAGGAAAAGGCTCCACATAAGACTCGTTAACCTCTTCCAAATTTTCTAACACTGCGCTCATATTTTCTCCTTGTCGCCCGTGTGTGACCTGCTCAGACAGTGGCGGTCACTGCTCTTTATTTCCCTGCGTCCGCATTACCGGCATCAGGTTCAATGAGTTCTCTCTCAGCCGAGCTTAGTTGTCTAAACCCAACACCCCAAAAGAGTTGAAATTACAGATTATACTGGAGTTTAACCCTCAGTAGAGGAGGAATCTTTACCGGACTCCACTATGCCCAACTGAATCACCATATTGACAGGGAAAACGGCCTTAAAGGTAGAGCCAATTCGATAGAGACTATCCACCTCCAACTTGGCTCCATATTTTTCAAGAATATGCTTTACAATAGAGAGTCCCAGGCCTGTCCCACCGCTCTCCCGAGAGCGAGCAGTATCCACTCGATAGAACCGCTCTGTGACTCGAGGAATCGCCTCTCGCGGAATCCCCTCCCCCGTATCCTTCACACTGAATACCGCGCCCTGTTCACTGCACCGCCAAGTCACGGTAATCTGCCCGCCTTCAGGCGTGTAACGCACCGCATTAGAGAGCAGATTGATAAAAACACTGCGAACTAAATTGGCGTGAGCCAGCAAGCTGCACTGAGGGGAATCCACCAAAAACTGAATCTGATGCTGTCCACCGCTGAGCTGCCTCACCTCTTTCTCCAACTGCTGCAACAGTTGTGGCACCACCACCTCTTCATAATCCTGCGTCACCCCTTCGTTTTCCAAAGAGGAAAGCGTTAGCAAGTCATCAATAATCTGCCTCATTCGCTCCGCCTGATTTTGCATCTCCTCAACAGGTTGCTGCCAAGTCTGCATGGCATCTTGCAACGCTACCATATCTGCCATCAGCTCAAGGTATCCCGTCAATACAGTAAGTGGTGTACGCAACTCATGAGAAGCATTAGCAACAAAATCCTTTCTCACCTCTGCAATCTGGTACATTTCGGTAATATCTCGCACCACCAGTAGATAGTATCCCGATTGATAGGGCACTATCTGAATATCCAAAATACGGTGAGAGTCTATAGAGGCATAGGTTTGCAAGGAGTGGTCAAAGCGACGCTGCTTAAGGTAGCGAATAAATTCTGGCGTACGGATAAAAGCCTCGATAGGCTTATCTGTATCCCGAGACTGCAACCCTAGCAACTGCTTAGCTGACGGATTAAGCCACTGAATTTTAAACGCCCCAGACAATGCAACTAAACCATCAGGCTGTGCCATTAAAGCAGCTTGATGTAAAGCCACCTGTTTAGCGAGTCGTTCAATCTTCCGTTTCTGCGATAGCTTTTGATGATAGAGCCGCAACACCAAAGGTGCCCAGCCCCCTAAAAGGTTTGGTGGAGGCAAGCTAGCATCGTGCAAATACCAGCGAACAAAAAAAAGGAAATTCCCTAAATAATAGAATAGAACAGCAACAAGAAAGAGAGATAAGCTTAAAACCCAACTTTGAAATAAAAAACCTAAAAAAAGTGCTAAAACTCCCAGCCCTGCCAGCCATTTTAGCTCTTTTTTCACCCACTTAAGGGGCTGTTTAAAGCCTGAAGACATAATTTAGCCAGGCTGAGAAAGGCGATAGCCCGTCCCTCTAACGGTTTGAATATAGTCAGCTGCCTGTAGCGGCTCCAGCAGTTTGCGCAGGCGGCGAATATGCACATCCACTGTCCGCTCTTCCACTACAACACTTTCGCCCCACACCTGATCCAGCAACTGATGGCGACTAAACACCTTTTCAGGGTGCTCAAGGAAAAAGCGCATCAAGCGAAACTCAGTGGGTCCCAAATGCAATTCCTTATCACTTACCCAAAAACGGTGACTAGATAAATCCAGCTTGAACCCCCCAAACTGAATCATCTCTTTAGCCAAGCCACCCTCTTGGCCCACCTCTTTATGGGCTCGGCGAAGTAGGGCCTTAATGCGCGCCAACAGAGCTTTGGGGGAAAAAGGTTTAACTACATAGTCATCCGCCCCCACTTCAAAACCCTCCACCTGATCTTGCTCCGCCCCCTTAGCCGTCAACATAATCACAGGCGTGCTACGAAACTTATCACTCTGCCGGATCCGCTTTAATAAAGCGATGCCGTCCATTCCAGGCAACATCCAATCCAAAAGCACACAATCGAAAGATGATGCTTCACCCGATTGATCTTGCAACTGCTGCCAAGCGGCTTCCGCATTAGCCGCCTCTACCACTTGAAACCCTGCGCCTTGCAAAGTCAGCCGTAAAAGATTGCGAATAGCCATCTCATCTTCAACCACTAAAATCGTTGCCGCCTGAGACCCCATCTTTAAACTCCTTGAGATCTTTTGTACGAGTGAGACGCGAGATAAAAAGTGGACTGACCTCGTGCAAAGATCTCTTTATGCCTCTGCTTCTTTGAGATAAGCA
>CAYOOU010000014.1:12447-23666 GCA_964405635.1 uncultured Piscirickettsiaceae bacterium | reverse complement strand
CTAGGGAAGTGCTGATTAAATTGTTATGGATAAAAGAGAGGGTAGTGGTGCGAAGCTGATCCTTGTTCGTAGAAGGCTGTAGAAGCCTTACGGACTCAGCCTAGAGCGCCCAAGGAGCAGTTTCGTGCCGCTACCCTTTGCATGGCTTGAAATAAATCTAGGGGTGCCGGCCCTGTTTAATGGGGAGTTTGGTATCCAGAGACCACTCTTGCATGGAGCCGTCATAGAGTTTGATTTTTTGGAAGCCTAAGCTTTTAAGCATGGTCCAAACTCGGGCGGCACGGTGACCTGTATGGCAGTATACAATGATGGGCTGAGCTTTATCCGTGATGCCCACTTGAGCAAGTATCTTCTCCAATTCAGCTTTATTGCGTTGTCTAAAGCCGTGGTTAGCATCTACGGTGACATCCCAAGGAAAAAGAATGGCAGTGGGGATATGGCCACTGCGTTTTTGCTTGGGGTTGCCGATATATTCTGCTTCTGAGCGCGCATCAATTAAAGCGGTTTTTGAGTCTTTAATAGCGGCCAGCACTTCGGTTTTGTCTGCAGTATAGGCATCTACTAAATTGCTTGTAGGAGTGGGGTAGTTGGCTTTTTTCAGTGGCGGAATGGCTTGCGTCACTTTGTTTTGATTCAATACCCAGCTGACTAAGCCACCATCCATGAGAGAGATTTTGGGGTGCTTCATTTTTGCCAACTCCCAGTAGAGGCGGCTGGAGTTGAGTTCTCCCATATTATCATAAATGACGACATAATCGGTTGGCTTAATGCCCAGTTGACTCATTGCATTGGCCATATAGACGGTGCCGCCGCTCAATTCCAGCCCATCTTGAGGACGGATAAGCCAAGCATAGTTGATCCAAGTGGCACTGGGCAGATGAAACTTACGGTATTGTAGCTTTTCGCTTAAATCTATAATTTTGATCTCATTTTGGTGTGCTTTTACCCACTCTGGAGAGACAAAAACAGGTGTTTGTGGGGCTTCTTGCGCTTGAGAGGCGGAAACAAAGCCCACTGCTAAAGCTAAAAATAGCTGGGTGAGTATTCTTTTCATTTTTGTTCCTTTATCAGTTTATTTAAACAGTCTAAGTAGGCTTGTTCATCTGCTGGTTGTTGCTGTTGTTGTGCTTGCCAGAGTGATTCGGCTAAGCACTCCATTATTTGGTGCTCGGTTTGATGAAAATCTTGCGTTTTTTCACTGAGCTTTTCATAGATGGCCTTAATCCCCGCAGGACGGTCAGTGACCACTTGTTCTTGAATCGCTAGGTGCATGCCCATGTGCAGAAAAGGGTTAGTCTCTCCCAATTCTGGTAAGTACTCATTGGCTAGGTGGCGTTCATTATTTAATAGGGCATGGTACTCAGGATGATCTTCAATCACACGGGCAATTAAGGTTTCCAGAGCGTCCATTGGCTCATTGTTACGAGCTTTACGCCACACATCGGCATAGACTTGGCGGAGTTTGTCTCGTTCTTGGGTATAAAACATGATTATCCTTTTTCTATATCACAACTTAGATTGCACCTAACATCTGCCATTTCTGTGTTGGAAAATGGTCATTTACATTTGTAAACTCACATTTTCCGCCTTGAACTGACAGATGTTAGGCACAATCTAAGCCGTTATATTGTATACAGTTCCTTGTCTTTAAATTCACATAGGTCAAAAATGCAACAGGCGCCACAGGCTGGCTTTCTAGCTTTGCAGGTATAGCGACCGTGGAGAATGAGGAGGTGATGCGCATCTTGCAAGTATTTTGGGGGTACCACCTTCGTTAGCTTTTTCTCCACTTCCAAAACTGTTTTGCCTGGCGCCAGTTTGGTGCGGTTAGAGACTCTAAAAATGTGGGTATCTACCGCAATGGTAGGGTGACCAAAAGCGGTATTGAGCACCACATTAGCGGTTTTGCGTCCCACACCAGGCAGAGATTCCAGTGCTTTACGATTCTCGGGCACTTTGCCGTTATATTGATCAAGTAGGATTTTGCAGGTTTTGATAATGTTTTTGGCCTTGGTATTGTAGAGACCAATGGTTTTAATGTATTCCTTTAATCCCTCTTCGCCCAGTTCATAAATGGCTTTGGGGGTATTGGCTACTTTAAAAAGCTTATCGGTGGCCTTATTGACCCCCACATCGGTGGCTTGAGCAGAGAGAATGACGGCAATCAGCAACTCAAAAGGATTGCTATAGTTCAGCTCGGTTTCAGGATTTGGAATACACTCGCTGAGGCGTTTAAAAATTTCTTCCCGTTTATTTTGATTCATAGCAGTTTAAGATTGAGTGGTAGAGGGGGTAACTTGTACTTGAATGCCCAAGGCGTTACGTTTTTTCTGCTGTTGTTTAAGGTCTAAAGCATTTTTGAGTGCCACCAGCAGTCCTAGCCCCAAAAAGGCACCTGGGGGTAGAATTGCCAGTAGCGCAGGGTGGAAGTCGGTGGGAAGGTGCAAGGTCATATTATGTGCCCAGTTCCCTAGAAGTAGTTCCATCTGGTCAAATAGGGTGCCATTACCAATCAGTTCACGCATCGCTCCCAGCACAATCAGCACGATCGCAAAGCCTAGTCCCATAAAAAAGCCATCAACCAGAGCTTTGTCTACAGAGTTTTTGGAGGCAAAGGCTTCTGCACGCCCTAAGATGGCACAGTTGGTCACAATTAAGGGAATAAAGATGCCTAGAATGCCATGTAGCGTATGTAAATAGGCATTCATCAAAAGATCGATGATGGTGACGGCACTGGCGATAATAGCGATAAAAACGGGAATACGAATTTCATCAGAGACATAGTCTCGAATTAGAGAGACCAGCACATTGGAAAGCACCATTACCATCATGGTAGCTAGGCCTAATCCGAGTCCATTGACTGTATTATTGGTAACGGCCAGGAGAGGGCAAAGTCCTAATAGGGCAACTAAGGCCTGGTTATTGTCCCATAGCCCTTTTGTTGCAATCTCTTTGTAGTCGGCAAGGCGATTATTCATAAAGTTTGTCTCTCATTTGGTTGACGAAAATAAGGGCGTGTTTAACGGCTTTTACCACTGCGCGGGGCGTGATGGTAGCGCCAGTAAATTGGTCAAACATCCCATTATCTTTCTTAACTGCCCAGCGATTAACATTGTCATCTCGTAAATTTAGACCATTAAAGCTTAAAATCCAGTGACTTTTTTTCAGGTCAATTTTATCTCCAAGTCCGGGCGTTTCTCGGTGCTCCAGTACTCGAACCCCTGCAATACGACCATCCGCATAAATGCCAACAAGTAGGTTAATGTCGCCACTGTATCCATCCGGTGCGGTAACAGGAAAAAGTGTGGCAACGGGTTGTCCATTTTTTCGCAAACGGTAAACGGTAATGGGAGACTTTTTACCCAGTAAGGACTCGATTTTAGGGTCTTTGATAACGAGGGTGTCTTTTAAAGGTTCATTGTCATATTCACTGTCTGGAATAATTTGATTAAAAGTATTTAGCAGGGTTTCTTTTTGTGCCTGATCAATTTTGGGCTGAGTAAAATTGGAAACCCAGAGCAGTAAACCGACACCAATCAGGGTAAAAAAGCTAAGAATTGCAGCGGATTTAATCATCTGCTTGATGATGGGATTTTCCGTAGCCATTAGGCTTTCTCCTTGCCGTAACCAAAGACTCTGGGTTGTGTGTATTGGTCAATAAGTGGCACAAACATATTCATAATGAGAATAGAGAAGGCGATGCCATCTGGGAAAGCTCCCCAGTTACGGATAATGTAGAGTAACACCCCAATGCTAAAGGCAAAAAAGAGTCGTCCACGGGGCGTGGTGGGAGCTGTGACGGGGTCGGTAATAATAAAGAATGCCGCCAGCATGGTTCCGCCTGAGAGCAGGTGCACAGAAAGTGGGGCATAGGTTTCAGGATCAATTTGGTGGAAAATACTTGTCATAATCCCCAGTCCTGCAAGAAAGCCGATAGGGAACTGCCAGCGAATGGTACGGGTAAGCAGTAGATAAAGACCGCCTAAAATAAAGGCGATATTCACCCATACCCAGCCAACACCTGTTTGTAAGGGGGTGAAGAGGTTTGATTGTAGCGTTTCGCTGATGGGAATGTTTTGCATGAGATTGGTTTTAATCTCTCCCAAGGGCGTCGCACCGGTAATTTGATCCAGCGTGATGCCTTGGCTGTGACCAAGGAAAATAATCTCTAAAGACTGTAAAAATGATGGTTTATGGCCTGAGACATCAATAGGGCTAGTCCATAGCGTCATTTGTACAGGAAAGGAGATAATTAAAAAGGCAAAACCAAGCATGGCGGGGTTAAAGGGGTTGTAACCTAAACCACCATAGAGGTGTTTGCCAAAGATCAGGGCAAAACTCACGCCTGTGACAATCACCCACCATGGGGCATCGGGCGGGATACTAAAAGCCAAGCCTGTCACTGTGATGAGGGCACTAAAGTCGGTCAGGTAGGGCAGGATGGGGCGATTGCGTAGGTAGAGCATGGCGGCTTCAACCACCAGTGCAGTAAGTATGCCCAAAGTCCATTGAATGGTAATGCCATAACCAAAAAAGTAGAAATAAATAAACAGGGCAGGAAAACTTGCCAGTTGCACCTGAAACATCACCTTCTGCACACTGGTATCGGAGTGGATAAAGGGCGAGGAGAGAATGGGCCAGCGCTGATTCATCGATTAGGACTCCTGCTCAGGGTTAGAGGGGGTTTCTGTTTGTGCTGCTTTCTTTTTACGCAAAGCTTCCGCTCTGGCTTTTGCTGCCGCCATGGCAGCAGCTCGTTTGGCAGCTTTGTCGTCATCTGAAGCAGTCTCTGATTTGTTTTTCTGAGGCTCAGTGGATGGAGTTTCAGATTTTTCAGTGACTTCTGGTTTTTGAGTCTTTTCTTGGGCTTTCTTTTTACGCAAAGCTTCTGCTCTGGCTTTTGCAGCAGCCATAGCGGCGGCACGCTTATCCTCTGGTGTTTGAGCTTTAGCTTCAGTGACTTTTTGTTCACTTTTTTCTGATGCATTAGGAGACTCAGGAGGGGGGGGCGCTGCTTTTTTTGCTGCTGCACGCGCTTTGGCTGCTTGAATCGCTCTTTCTCGAGCAGAAAGTGGCGGTTTTTGTCCATTTTCTGTGGCAGGACTGGGAGTTTTGGCATTTTTTGCTGCTTTTTCTGATGATTCAGCGGCAGCTTTTTTCTTAATAGCAGCTTTTTTGGCTTTTAGGCGCGCTTCCCGCTCTTGTTTCTCTTTTTCAATGCGAGCCTGTCGCTGCTCATGGCGTCGTTTGGCTTTTTCTGCCAGGTGTTCAGCCTCTTTTTTCAATTTTATTTCAGACTTTGCATAGCGGTAGTATTGCACCAGTGGAATATTGCTGGGGCAGACATAGCTGCAGCAGCCGCATTCAATGCAGTCCCAGACATGATGCTGTTCAACCTTGTCCCACTCTTCAGATCGACTGTACCAGTAGAGCTGTTGAGGCAGAAGATTGACGGGGCAGGCATCCATGCATTCACCGCAGCGAATACAGGGAAGTACAGTTTCGGGGATAAAGGGTTTATTGGTTAGAATGCAGTTGGTGGTTTTAATGACGGGCACTTGGTTGTTTTGCACTTCAAAGCCCATCATTGGCCCCCCCATAATCAGTGGAAAGTTCAGCGGTTGTTTGGGTTTAGCCAGTTTCACCAGACTGTCAAAAGGGGTGCCCAGCAGGGCGGGGATATTGAAAGCCTCTTCCACGCCTTCGCCAGTAACGGTCACCAAACGAGCGGTGAGTGGATTGCCGTGCTCTACGGCATTTTCAATGGCGGCAAAGGTGGCGACATTCATCATTAATATGCCAATGTCGACTGCATGGGCCTTAGCAGGGACTTCTAAACCGGTAAGCTGGTAGGTGAGTTGTTTTTGACCGCCCATAGGGTAGACAGTGGGCACGGCGATAATCTCAATCGTGAGATTGAGCTCTGAATGGGTTTTCTGTAGCTGCTTGGCAGCCTTTTGCATAGCCTGAATCGCTTGGCGTTTATTGTCCTCTATGCCGCAGAGTATTTTTTCTACGCCTAGTGCTTTGGCCACAATTAGGGCACCGGTGAGAATCTGCTTTGGTTGGGTTTGCATCAGCAGATCATCACAGGTGATATAGGGTTCACACTCTGCACCATTAATAATCAAAGTGTGGACTTTGCCTTTTTGATTGGGGATTTTGGCATAGGTGGGGAAGCCCGCTCCCCCCATGCCAACAATTCCCGCTTGTAGCACTGTTTGCTTGAGTTTTTCCGGGCTTTTTGGCCAGTTCCCATCACTCTTTAAAGCATTTTCTATGGCTTCGTCTTTACCATCTGGTTTTATCACAATACAGATATCTTCTAATCCTGATGGGTGCGGTAAGGTGCGGCTTTCAATGGCAATAATGGTGCCAGAGGTGGGCGCATGAATAGGTGTTCCTAACCCTTTATGTATGTCAGCGATTTTTTGGTTTTTCAGTACCTGGTCCCCTGGTTTGACGATGGGCTTGGCAGTTTGTCCCACATGTTGCTGCAGAGGCAAAACCAGTTCCTCAGGGATAAAAGCTGGGTGAATAGGGTGATGAGCAGAAAGTTCTTTTTTATAGGCAGGAAAGACACCGCCATGAAAACGGTAAAGCATCCGTTTGAGATAAGGGAAGATGGGCGCCAGCTTGAGCACCCAGGGTTTGATGCTTGAAGTGAGTGTGCTCATGAGGCGACCTTTTTCGGTTTGTGAAAGCTGTGAGGGTTTTCCAACTCAGGATCAATGTGTAGATTTTTCAGCGTTTCTTTGGGGGCAGGCCAAATCCAGTTTTTAGGGGTTTGAACAATCGGTCTCATCTCAATGCAGTCCACTGGGCAGACAGGCACACATTTTTCACAACCGGTGCACTCATCCACAATGACGGTGTGCATCATTTTTGTGGTACCGACAATGGCATCTACCGGGCACTCTTTTATACAGAGCATACAGCCGATGCACAGCTCTTCATCAATGTAGGCGACAATTCGGCCTTCATGTGGGGTTTCAGGTTCGGCCACGTCTTTCGGCTCTTTTTCTGTAAGTTCGGAAATTTTGAGCATGACTTCTTCCCCGCCAGGAATACAGAGGTTGATTTCTGCTTTATCCTCGGCAACCGCCTTAGCATAAGGTTTACAGCCAGGATAGCCACACTGTCCACATTGAGTTTGAGGAAGAATGGCATCAATTTGCTCAACAAGTGGGTTGCCCTCAACCTTAAACTTGACGGCGGCATACCCCAGCAAAAGCCCGAAAACCAGTGAAAGCCCAAGAAAAACCAGAATGGCTGATAGCATTAAACCAGCCCTCCAAAGCCCATAAATGCGATAGACATCAGTCCAGCGGTAATCAGGGCAATGGGTGCACCTTTAAAGGGCTCTGGCACGTCTGCATGCTCAACACGCTCTCGAATAGAGGCAAAAAGAATCAGTGCTAGAGAGAACCCAACTGCAGCCCCAAAGCCGTAGAAGGCCGATTCAATAAAGTTGTTTTGCTCTCCAACATTAAGCAACGCTACCCCCAGCACGGCACAATTAGTGGTGATTAGAGGGAGGTAGATTCCCAGTACCTGGTAGAGCACAGGACTGGTTTTATGAATCGCCATCTCTGTGAAGCCTACAACTGTGGCAATGGCGACAATAAAGGCGATGGTTTTAAGGTATTCCAGTCCAAAGGGCTCCAGAAGATAGGTAAAGATGAGATAACTGAGAACGGAGGAGAGCGTGAGTACAAAGGTGGTAGCCAGTGCCATGCCCATGGCTACATCTGACTTTTTGGAGACGCCCATAAAGGGGCAAAGACCCAAAAACTTTACTAGCACAAAATTATTGACCAGAACGGTGCTGATAATGATCAGGATGTATTCCATGTTGGGTTCCTTGGCTCGTGTTGCTGGCAGTTAAGGGTTATTTGACTCTCATGCCTGGTTTTGCACCTTCATCTGGTGAGAGGATATAGAGTTCAGAACCGCCTGGTCCTGCGGCTAATACCATGCCTTCGGAGAGTCCAAAGCGCATTTTACGAGGTTTTAGGTTGGCAACCATGACTGTAAGTTTACCAATGAGTTGTTCTGGCTCATAGGCAGACTTAATGCCGGCAAAGACCTGGCGTTGTTCCAACCCAATATCTAAGGTGAGTTTGAGTAGTTTATTGGCTTCTGGCACTGCTTCAGCGTTGACAATTTTGGCGATCCGTAGATCCACCTTCATAAAGTCTTCAATAGAGATTTCCTCAGCAAGGGGATCTAAGTCAGTCTTGTCTGCTTTGTTATTGTCCACTTTTTTGTTTCCTGCATTGGTTTTTTGGTGCTGTGCTAGATCCTTTTTTGTGTCTTCTAGCATCTGCTGAATTTTCTCTGGTTCAACCCGAGTCATCAGCGGCTTAAATTTATTGATGGCGTGACCGAGTAGAGGTTCATTAATACTCTCCCACTGCCAGTTATCGATATTTAAAAAGGCTTGTGCTTTTTCGGCTGTGGCGGGAATGACCGGCGCAAGGTAGGTCATGAGTACTCTAAAGAGGTTGATACCTGTGGAGACGGAGTCATGTAGCTCAGCCTCTTTGCCTTCTTCTTTAGCCAGCACCCAAGGAGCGGTCTGGTCAATATACTCATTGGCCATGTCTGCCAAAGCCATAATTTCTCGCATCGCATGGGCATACTCTCGGGCTTCGTAAAGCTCGGCAATGCGGCTCTTGGCGTCTACCGCTTTTTGATAGAGGGCCAGACCTTCTTTTGAAAGACTTTCAGCCAACTTGCCTTCAAAGCGTTTTTTAACAAATCCGGCACAGCGGCTAGCAATATTGACCACCTTGCCCACTAGGTCGGAGTTGACGCGTTGGGCAAAATCTTCCAAATTGAGGTCAATGTCATCAATGCTACTGCTCAGCTTGCCGGCAAAGTAGTAGCGAAGGTATTCAGGGTTTAGGTGGTTGAGGTAGGTACGCGCCATAATAAAGGTGCCACGAGATTTAGACATTTTTTGCCCATCTACGGTCAGGAAACCGTGGGCAAAGATGGCATTAGGGGTTCTAAAGCCAGCACCACTTAACATTGCTGGCCAGAATAGTGCATGGAAATAGATAATGTCTTTACCAATGAAGTGGTAAAGTTCAGCCTTGGAATCGGCTTTCCAGAATGCATCAAAATCTGTGCCTGTTCGTTCACAGTAGGCTTTAAAGCTGGCCATATAGCCAACTGGTGCGTCTAGCCAAACATAGAAGTATTTGTCAGACTCCCCAGGGATTTCAAAGCCAAAGTAGGGGGCATCACGTGTAATGTCCCAAGCCCGTAGTCCGGTTTCAAACCATTCACTCAGTTTGTTGGCAATTTGGGATTGTAAGTGGCCTGGGGTCTGCGTCCATGTTTTAAGCAGCTCTTCAAAATGAGAGAGCTCAAAGAAGAGGTGCTCGGTCTCTTTTTCAATAGGGGTAGCGCCTGAGACGGCTGATTTTGGATTGATCAGTTCAGTGGGGCTGTAGGTGGCACCACAGGCTTCACAATTATCGCCATACTGATCTTCCGCTTTACATTTAGGACAGGTGCCTTTGATAAAGCGGTCTGGTAGGAACATGTTTTTTTCTGGGTCATAGAGCTGTTTAATTTTTTTGCGACTGATATGTTCATGCTCTTTCAGCTGGGTGTAGATATAGCTGGCCAATTCCTGGTTTTCAGGGGAGTGGGTGCTGTGATATTGGTCAAAGCCAATATTGAAGTCAGCAAAGTCGGCTTGGTGTTCTTTAGAGATTCGAGCGATTAGCGCTTCTGGCGTAATGCCCTCATTTTGAGCTCGGAGCATAATCGGAGTGCCGTGGGCATCATCTGCACACACATAGATGCACTGGTTGCCTTGTGCTTTTTGAAAACGGGTCCAGATATCGGTTTGAATATACTCCACCATGTGGCCTAAGTGAATCGGTCCATTGGCATAAGGGAGAGCACTAGTGACTAAAATTTGACGCTGCGACATTCGTTGATTCCTGTCCTGAAAATAATTAGCAGGTTATTATACAATTTAAGTGTGCAGCTTGCACGGTGCTGGAAGGGGGAGGAGCGGTTTTTGGGTGATAAAAGGAGAGATTTGTCTCTCCTTTTAAAGTGAGACCTTGTTGTGGCGTTCTTTCTAAGTATTTTAAGCTTCTCGCTCTTGCCGTGCCGCTTCAATCTCTTTTTGTTGTAAAAAGTAGATGAGCTTGCGACGATCGTCTTCAGAGATGTATTGATACTTTAGAGCAACCCAGTTGTGGGTTCCTTGATTTTTAATATTAACAATATCACAACGAACCAAAATGGGGTCTTCATCTTCTAAGGGTTTGATCAGCAGGTCTATAACATGGTCTTTAGTAATAGGTTCATCAATTTGAATAGCGATGCCATTACCGCTGACATTAACAAGACGAGTTGGGATGGTGCGAGTGAGTTGTTTGGTGTCAATTGATTGAAGAGCGAAGTCGATCTTTGTATTTAGTGCATTCAGAATGGAGCCAATTAAGGCACTTTTGCCGCTGATTTGAACCAGTAGTTCAGAGATCTGTTCATTGAGCTGTTGCAGGTTTTCCATAAAGTAGTGCTCAATAAAGTCTGGACTGGGTTTGTCAGGTAGTGGAAACTTTTCGGCTTCTTCTCGGGTAAGAACTCGATAACTACAAGGTAGCATCACATCTAGACGGAAAAAATGACGGTGTTCAGATCCCATGTGTTAACTCTCTATATGATTTGAATAGATGTATTTTAAGCATTAAAGGCCCTTAGGTTAAAGAAATTTATTGCTTGATTTTATATTTAGAATCAGACAGCAAAAACTATTCCAAGTGCGGGCTATGCTTTTCCTAATGTAGTTGTTTGAGTAGTAGCGGGCTGTTTGGTGCCTTGTGCAGTATAGCCGGTGTATTGGCTGTCTTTTCCTTTGAGAGTCATGAGTGCTTGTTGATTAATGTTGTTAAGGGACTGAATAAGCATGCCATTGCGCAAATTTTTTTGATAGACCTTTTCAGTAAGCGCTAGAATTTCTTGTAAGAGTTTTTGTTCTGAAGAGGAGAGGTTGAGTTGAAACAGGTGTTGTAGGTTAGGTTCTGAGATGTCGAATTGGCTAGGAAACTGTTGTTCAGCAGTTTTTAAAATGTTGAGTGTTTGCTGGTTAATGGTTTCGGCTTGTTGGTTTTTTTGTGTTAAAACTTGAGAGAGGGTATCTAAGGCTTCAGGGGTAAACTTTTGTAGAATCTCTAACTCTTGGTCAA
>CAYOOU010000014.1:3842-12347 GCA_964405635.1 uncultured Piscirickettsiaceae bacterium | reverse complement strand
AGGGTATCTAAGGCTTCAGGGGTAAACTTTTGTAGAATCTCTAACTCTTGGTCAAGCAGTTGAACAAAACCAGACACTTCGGTTTTTAATTGAGACAGAAGGGAGGGGAGAGAGGCAGCGACTCCGTCTGTGATAGAAGTGTTGGCTTTGTTTGGTTTAGCGTGCATAAAAGAAAGTTATCTGTAATTTTATTGAATGGCTTTTTGAGCAAAAGCAAATTCTGTTTGCATGAGTTTTTTAGCCACAGCGTCTGTGTCCACTTCGTATTCACCGTTTTCTATGGCTAGTTTAAGGGCTTTGATTTTTTCACTGTTATCTACTCGTGCTTCATCTACTTTCTTCTCTAAGGATTTAACCTGTTGAGATGTGGCTGTCAGAGTAACCTTGTCACTACTAACAGTTGCAATAGTTTTGCTCTGTTCACTGGCAGGACTGGGATTTTTAGCATTTTGTGCACGCACTTCTTCCACTCTGCGAGCGGCATCATTTTGTGCTGCATTCGCAATATTTTGGGAAATGTTTTTGATATTCATGATTGCCTCTCTTTGGTCAATGATCGGACAAAAGTCTAATTTTGACCTAACCTTTTCCTTTAGTTTCTGTAGCCTTCGCTTATTATATCGGCACCTTTTTGAATTCTTTAGTAAAAAACTCAATTTTTTTGTAATGACGCAACTTGCTCCTGAAGGATGCCAATAATGCGTTGGATAATGGTTATTTACACTTGTAAATGCACTCTTTTCATCTTGGACTGGTGTGTTTCAGAAGTGATTGTTTTTTAAGGAACTTCTACTAAATTACGTCCGATAACAATCCCTTTAATAACCCTACCCGATTGACTATTTTTCACGGGGATCTGTTCACCATAAACCCCACTTTTTAATGCGATTCCTTTGGCTTTGATGGAGATGCTTCCGAGTTTAGTCATAATTTCAACCTCATTTTTGGCTTTCACTAAATAGGGCGGCACCACATCTTTAATAGTGAGTACTTTTTGTGGGGGGATGGGACGCTTAGCCCGCATGCCAATAACCGTTTTTAGGTGAATCAGTCGTCTAGGGTTTACCCTTTGGGCATTTTGCCAAACTTGTTGCACCATGCTTTCTGTTATAACGGCATTTTTCATGATTCCTTGAGTGGAAATGACAGCAGGGAGTGTGCCATTTATGATAACCGAGGCATAAAATTTCCATTTTGGATCCTGGCAGAATATTTTAACAGTATGGCGACCGGCAATTTTTGCATGGCGTTGCAACTGTTTGTCTTCAAATTGCACGGGGAGTTGGCAGCGTGAAAGTTTTAGTGTAGGGTTAAAAGGTTTAATTTTGATCTGGATGTCTCGCATATGTTGCTGCTGTGCTTGCTGAAGATATAGTTGGTAAAGTTGTTGTTTGACAGCTTTCAGGTCTTGTAGGGTAGGCATTGCTGCAGAGCTTGGCAGAGTCAAAACAGAAGTAATGCAAGAAAATATCAATGAAAATAGTGTTGAACGATGTAAATGGCATGAAGTTTGCATAATCTCTCGTATAAAGCTGTTTTGAATTTTTAGTGAGCTTAGAAACATATTAGACAATATTTCTAAGGTGTAAAGTTTTTGCGTACAATAAAGTGCAAGCAAGTCAAAATTATAAAAACCAGTAGGAAAGGTGGCAACAATGTCTAGTTTTTTAAAAGGGGTTGATCAGCGTACTTCTTTGGCCGGAATGAATCGAATGGAGTTGTTGATGTTTCGTATTCATGGGCCACAGTTGTTTGGGATTAATGTGTTTAAAGTGCGAGAGGTGATTCAAACGCCCCCCATTTCACCTGTACCTAAATCCGATGATCGGATATTGGGGGTGTCGGATATTCGTGGGCAGACCATGCCAATGATTGATTTGGCGAAAGCGTTAGATATGCCGCCTATTCCTATGGATGTGTGGGAAGAGAGTCTTACCATTGTGACGGAATTTAACCGCACCATCCAAGGTTTCTTGGTTGAGAGTGTTGATCGAATTGTGCATATGAAGTGGGAAGATATTATGCCGCCACCTGAGACTTTCCATAATGTGAACTATTTGACAGGGGTTACTCGTATCAATGATGAGATTGTGGAAATCGTGGATGTGGAGAAGGTACTGGCAGAAATTGCCGGTATTGATAATGATATTCAACCAGAATTCTTGGAGAAGGTGAAAAGTAAAACAGAAGGGGTGGATATGGTGGCAGTTATTGCTGATGACTCCAGTGTGGCACGAAATCAACTTAAAGGTATTCTGGAAAAACTGGGCATTAGTGTCAAAATGGCCAATAATGGGCGTGAGGCATGGGAGACTCTGCAAAAAATGGCGGATGACTATCAGAAAGGCTATGCGGCAAAGCCTTCGGAGCGTATTTTAATGGTAATTTCTGATATAGAGATGCCAGAGATGGATGGGTACACTCTGACCTCTAATATTCGTAAAGATGCTCGGTTAGCTGACCTTTATGTGTTGTTAAGCTCCTCTTTAAGTGGTGGCTTTAATGAAAGCTTGACGGCTAAGGTAGGGGCTGATAAGTTTATCTCTAAATGGCAGCCAGATGTATTAGCTCAAATTGTTGTAGACCGTATCGATGAGATTCAAAGATTACGAAAAGAGCGAGAGAGCGCAGCTGAACAATTGGCAGCAGAATAAGGGTTGACTAATTTGTGGTTGTTACACGGCTGAGAGATTTAACTTTGTTTTCTTTTCAATTTGTTATAAAAGCTAGCCTATGGCTGGCTTTTTTGTTCTGGAGTTTTTTTGCTTCTGTTGTTATGGCAGAAGCGGAGGTGGTTATTCACTCGTCATCTCAGCAACAAAACCCTAATGTTCCTCATGAGGTCAAACTACCCGGTGAAGAGCAGTCTGATGAGCATTCAAAAAAATCTGCTAAAACGCCGTCTGACCATAAAAGTCAGTTTCAAGAGAATTTTTTTACTACATTAAAACCTATTCAGCGAATGCAGGATGTGTCAGCTGATGCCACCTGTCTTGAGGTAATGGGGGAGGCGGACCTCTCATTGGGAAATGTGGCCTTTGTGCGGCAGATGGCAATTCGAGATGCTTTGGAAGCTGCTAGTTTGTATCGCAACACCTCCGTAACTTCTAAGCAAAAGGTTGAAGCTTTTCAGCTTAAACAGGCGCAAACCCATTTTACTTCTCATAGCCGTATTGTGGGCTTTTCTATTTTACGAGAAGGTAAAGATTTGCTTAAGCCCAAGCAACCTTATAAGCCTTGTCAATTTTGTGATGATTCGGAAAAAAAGCCCCCAGAGCCCAAAACATATCAAGTGGTACTAAAAGTCTGTCTGACTGATGGTGAGCAAGGCTGCCCAAGCTTGCCAGTAAATTTTTATCAGGTGCCTGTTGTGGTGGCACAACCACTCGTTCAATATCCCGAACAAGCTAGGGATTTAAAAAATTTGGCGCATGGGGTGCAAAGTGAAATTGTGCGTCGTTTAAAGCAAGCGGGCTATCTAAATGCTCGGCCTTTGAATCATGCATCTGGGATGCAGGTGGGGCGGTTAATTCAGCCCAACTTGGATCCTGACTTATTGAATGAGCTTCGTGCAACCACTCAAGCCCAGTTGATGTTATTGTCTGTAATTCGATCAACCGCTTTGGTGTCTGATCCAGATACATTAATCAATGGGATTAAGCAGTTTTATAACTTTGATGCAGAGCCGAGCCAACGCCATCTAGAGGTCGATTATTTTTGGGTGGATCTCTACCGTCAAAAAATTGTCGCTCAGCAGCGATTAGGTTTTGATGTAAAAGGTGAGGTGGTTGTTGGACGAGATAAGCCGGTCGGTAGTAGTGCATTTTTTGCCACCGATACCGGCAAAGTTTTCCACCTTTTGTTGGATCAGATGGTGGCGCAGTTGCAAAGTTTCTTAAAGTGTCAAAATCTGGTGGCAGAAATTATCGAAAAGCGGGGTAAGGAGCTAATTGTGGCAGTGCCTCAAACAGCAGGTGTGCAAGTGGGTGATTACTTGGCCGTATATCATCGAGAAGGCCCCGCTGTGAATTTTCAAAACCGTAACTTAGGTTATGATCTGCATCCTGCTGGATTTGTACAAGTGTTGCGGGTGATGCCAGACTTTATTGTGGCAAAGGTTTCGGGAGAGACAAAACAACCCATTTCTGTAGGAGATTGGGTAAAAGCCTGGTAGCAGGGCTGGGACTTTTGTGATTTTTCTTAGTTTTTTAGAGCGTTTTGCGTGAGTGAGGCGTGAGCTAAAAATGAGATAAAATTTGTCTAATCATGGCGAGAAATGTAGGCGATAGCGCAAATCAAGTTTTCCAACATAGAGTTGGCGAATTTTAGCCATGGATTCATCTCGTGCAAAGCACTCCTTATTCTAAATTCTCAATTAAACCCTCCCTAAACGCTGTTATCGGCCAATTTTTAAGAACTTTAGTCTTTTTTATAAAAGTTGGCATTCCAATTGCTTTTCTCTAGTCAAATAAAAACGAACAGTGTGTAGAAGTTGACACTGGCAAGAAAGAGACAAGGGAGAGTGATCATGGAATCTATTTTTGGCATTCATGAACAGGCACTAAAAGTTCGCACAATGCGCTCGGAGTTGTTGGCTAACAACTTGGCGAACGCAGATACACCAAACTATAAGGCTAGGGATATAGATTGGCGCAAAATGTTGGGGCAATCTCAGGATGAGTTGCAGATGGTGCCAAGTGGTAAGCCCGATTTGGTGCGTACCAACCCTCGTCACATTGCCGCGTCGGCAGACTTTACCACCAGTGATTTCTTAAAGTATCGCATGCCCACTCAGCCTGCTTTAGATGGAAACACGGTTGAAACCCATATTGAAAAAGCGCAATTTATGGAAAATGCGATGCAGCAGCAGGCAACTTTAGACTTTATTGATGGCAAAATTAAAGGCATTCGCGGTGCCTTAAGAGGGGAGTAGTAAATCATGTCAATGTTTCATGTTCTTGATATTTCTGCAACGGGTATGCATGTACAAACTGTGCGCTTGAATACCATCGCTTCCAATATGGCCAATGTGGACAGTATTAGCTCCAATGCCAAAGATACCTACCGTGCCAAAGAACCTGTGTTTCAAACCATTTTGGATGAGGAAACGGGTCGCCCAATCGGTGGGGTTAAAATCAAAGAGATTGTAGAGAATCAAGCGCCATTAAAGATGGAGTATAACCCAAATCACCCAATGGCAAACAAGGATGGGTATATTTTTCGACCGAATGTGAATGTGGTGGAAGAGATGGCAAATATGTTGGATGCTTCTCGTACCTATGAAACCAATATTGAAGTAATGAATACATCAAAACAGTTGCTATTAAGAACATTGCAGCTTGGCAAGTAATTTAGGAGAGAACAATGGCCATTCAATTGCCAGATATCAATAAAAACAGTGCAGACTATATTGCGTCACTTCAGCAAGTGAGTAATCCAAAGGCGACAGCACCTAACCAGAAATTGGGGCAAGCAGACTTTTTAAGATTGTTGACTGCACAGCTCCAAAACCAAGATCCTAATAAACCGATGGATCCCACTAAGTTTGTCACGGACTTGACGCAAATGAGTCAGTTGGAAGCGACACAAAATATGAATAAGTCCATTCAGGCGATGACCTTAGGCTTTCAAAGCCTGCAAACCCTGCAAGCAGCTGGCATGATTGGTAAAGCAGTGCAGGCAATTGGAGAAGAGGTGAGTCATACTCAAGGGGTGGATACTCAGTTTAGGTTAAAACTGGATCAGCCTTTAAGTGATGTGAAGGTAGTGGTGACAGACAACAGTGGTCCAGTAAAAGAGTTGACCATTGGGGATTTAAATCGAGGCGAGAAAACAGTGAGCTGGGATGGAACGGATGAGCAGGGGAACCCAATGCCAACGGGACAGTACACCTTAACGGTCTATGGTACGGATGACCAAGGGAACTTGCAATCTATTAATACAGTGGTGCCCTCCAAAGTAAACAGTGTAGGAGTTAATGATGATGGTAGCATGACTCTAACACTTGCGAGTGGAGAACGGGTGGCACTGAGTGATGTTAGAGAGATTTCTCAGTAATTAGTTAGAGTAAAAAATTTATTTTAGAGGAGGTGGACGATGGGGTTTCCATATGACTTAAATGCACTAAGTGGTATTAATGCTGCAGCAACTGGTTTGGGGGTGATCTCTAACAATATTGCCAACGCTCAAACGGTTGGTTTTAAAGGTTCCAGAGCGGAGTTTTCTGACCTATTTTCTGGCCCACAAAAGTCGCCAGGAAATGGTGTTAAAGTAGGGGCTATTACCCAAAACTTTACCCAAGGCACGATTGCTGATACTGGGCGTGAGCTTGATATGGCAGTTGATGGTGAAGGATTCTTTATTTTGAAAGATAACACTGGAAAGTATGACCATGTTTATACCCGAAATGGCTCCTTTAAACTGGATAAAGATGGCTTTTTAACCAATCAAGCGGGCAACCAAGTTCAAGGTTACTTGTTAAATGAGGCTATCTCTACAGAGAAAAACCCGGTGTTTGATACGACTCTCAGTTCGATTGACTTGGATGCTTTAAATAAAATCCCGAAAGCCACAGATGAGATGAGTTTTAATATTAATTTGGATGGGGAAGAGGTTAATAATGTTGATAAAGATAGTAAAGGGGTGGCGCAAACTAATACAGCAGGAAATAACAATTTAACATTGCTGACTAACACGAATGGTGGAACTAACTATACTGGATTTCCAGACTTTTCGACCAATAAAATTATTCACGATAGTTTGGGAGGTGAGCACCGATTGACCGCAAACTACTATAAACGGGATGTGGTGACGCAAGCAAATTCAACAGTAGATGCTAATGGTAATGCGGTTGCAGCAGGTGCAGGAACAAAATATACCAGTTGGATTGTGCAATACACCATGGAAGATTATGACAAAACGACGGGTACTTGGAATACCAGCGGACATACAGAGTCATCTACAGCAGGACAAGCAACGGCTGATGAAGGCATGTTATTTGAGTTGCGTTTTGATACGAATGGTAACTTAATTGATGTACGCAGACAGGCTGATACCAATACGACAGCACCAGGGGGTAACTCAACACCCGTTGGACAAAATACGGCTAATGCTGAGCTGCCAAATACAGACTGGCTCTCGGTTGGTAAACAGGTTTCAATGAAGTGGGTGATTGATGCGCCTCTTACCGGTGCGAATGACCCATTGGGAAATCCTAAAGCGCAAACGGTAGCCATTACAGCAGACATGTCGGCGATGTCACAATTTGCTGGTTCTTATAACCTACGAGGTGTGACACAAAATGGTTTTAAAATTGGAGACCTGGTGGGAATTAATACAGGATCCGATGGTGTTATTGAAGCTCGTTACTCCAATGGCCGCTCAGTACCCGTTGCTCGTCTAGGTTTGGCTAACTTTGCAGATAAAAATGCCATGGAGAAGCTGGGTGGACAAACCTATGCAGAAACTTTCCAGTCTGGAACCGTTCAGCTTTCGGCTCCACAAACCAATGGCTTTGGAACCATTAATGCCGGTTCCTTAGAGTATTCTAATGTGGACACCACAGGGGAGTTGGTGAATATGATTCAGACTCAGCGGATGTATCAAGCTTCCACTCAGGTGATTTCAACTTCAAACACACTCTTTAATCGAATCCTACAAATTTAGGATTGAATAAATCTTTTTGTTTTTCTGGTCTTGCCGGCAATTTTTGCCGGCCTTTTTTTATCTACCTCTCCGTAATCAGGTTATCGGTCGATATCTGAAATCTTTAATGCTATTTTTTAATAAATTGGCACACTTCTCGCTAAAAGCTTCTTGATAATAAAAACATGTCAAAACGTTAACACACAAGGGAATTTAAGGAAGCTGTTATGAACCGTATGTTATACATCTCCATGAGTGGTGCCAAAGAGGTGATGCTCTCACAGGCAAATACGGCGAATAATTTGGCGAATGCCAATACCGACGGTTTTAAAAAAGACTTTAATCAGTTTAGAGCCCAGCATATGGAGGGACCTGGTTGGAACTCACGAGCCTATGCAATGAATGAACGGCCCGCCACAGATTTTACAGCTGGACCAATTAAAGTCACGGGTCGCCCATTGGATATTGTGACCAAGGAAGATGGGTTTTTAATGATTCAGACACCAGATGGTGGGGAGGCACTTTCTCGTACCGCCAGTATGCAGATCACCGCTAATGGAGACTTGGTCGATGTGCATGGAAATCCCATTCTGAATGAAGGGGGGACGCCTATTAATATTCCTCCAGCACGGCAAATTCATATAGGTGATGATGGTACCATTTCTTTTATCCCAGCAGAATCTCCAAGTAATGAGTTAGTGGTGTTGGATCGTTTACGGTTGGTAAAGCCGGATATTAAGCAATTGGAAAAAGGTTTGGATGGATTTATCCGCACCAAAGAGGAGGATTTACCTCAAGCAGAGGTCAAGGTGGTGAGTGGTGCCCTAGAGGGGAGCAATGTAAATACCATAGAAGCCCTAA
>CAYOOU010000014.1:0-3742 GCA_964405635.1 uncultured Piscirickettsiaceae bacterium | reverse complement strand
AAGGTGGTGAGTGGTGCCCTAGAGGGGAGCAATGTAAATACCATAGAAGCCCTAACCAATATGATTGAGCTGTCTCGTAAATATGAGATGCAGATTAAGATGATGCAAACCACAAAGCGGCATGCTCAAGCTTCGGACAAACTACTGTCCATGAGATAGAAAAAGAACATAAAAATAAAATAAAAAATCAAACAATGACCAGAATTTAACAAGGGGAAAACGCCATGAACAGAGCACTTTATGTGGCCAAAACTGGCCTAGAAGCCCAAACCTTTCGGTTGGCAGCCATTTCTAATAACTTAGCCAATGCCAACACCTATGGTTATAAAACAGGGCGAGCAGAATTTGATGACCTGCTCTATCAAAATGTTCGTCAGCCAGGTGCTCAAGCCACTCAAGATGAGAGCAATACTTTGCCATCCGGTTTACAACTGGGGGTTGGGGTTAAAGCTGTTGGTGTGCAAAAGATCTTTACCCAAGGAAATTTGATAATGACACAAAATCAATTGGATTTAGCAATTGATGGAAAAGGCTTTTTTCAGGCGTTGGATCAGAACGGCAATATTATGTACACCCGTGACGGCTCTTTTCAGGTGAACCAAAATGGAGATTTGGTGACATCATCGGGTTACTTGGTTGAGCCTAATATTAATATTCCTCAAGATGCAACTCAAATTACGATTTCTCGTGATGGTTCAGTTTTTGTTAAGCAGCCGGGTAGTACACAGTTGAGTCAGGTGGGTCAATTGCAGATAGCCACTTTTATTAATCCGGCGGGTTTAGAGGCTATCGGACAAAACTTTTTTGTTGAAACGACGGCCTCTGGTGCGCCAACAGTTAATAATGCAAATACAGCAGATGCAGGGGCAATTGAGCAGGGGGCGTTAGAAGGATCAAATGTGAATACGGTCGAAGAGTTAATAGGTATGATTGAGGCGCAACGCACCTATGAAATGAACTCCAAAGCCATTAAAGCTGCGGATGGCATGATGCAGTATCTCAATAATAATGTCTAAGGAGGTGCGTGATGAAGGCTTTTAAGTTATTTCAATGGCTTCTATTAGGGAGCGTTGCTTTTCAATTGATGGGGTGCTCTTCACCAGTGCCCAAACGGATGCAGAAGTTTGACTATTCTCCAGCCTATCCAACCAATATTCCTCAGCAGACGCCGCCTAAAAACGGTTCACTGTATCAAGCAGGAGGAATGAGCCTGTTTGATGACTCTCGAGCTCATAAAGTAGGGGACATAATTACCATTAAGCTGCAAGAGAGCTTTGCAGCGAAAAAGAAAGATGAAGCGAAGTTTAATAAGACTAATAGTCAAGATTATGGTGTCTCTACCCCCTTAAATATTTTTGGCAAGAGTGCGGATAAAGTACTGAAAGAGGCGGGCACTTTTGGGATAGGTTATGGTTCTAAAGGAAAGTTTAGTGGAAAAAGTGATGTTAAACAAGATTCTAGTCTGCAAGGTTCGATCGCAGTGACTGTGGTAGAGGTGATTCCAAATGGCAACTTAGTCATTCGTGGTGAGAAGTGGATTACCATTCATGATGGCGAGGAGGTGGTGCGTTTTGCTGGCATTATCCGTCCAGAGGACATTGCACCCGATAACACCATTATTTCTACCAAGGTGGCAGATGTTCGGTTAATTTATCAAGATACCGGTGTGGCTGGAGATACGGCTCGTCCAGGTGCGGTTACCAAGTTCTTGAATAAATATTGGCCACTATAAATTTTACCCAACTAACCAATTGAAAATTATTAAAAACCTAAGTAAAATAGCTTTTAACTGAAACTGTAAATTGCCTTTAAATTTTATTTATAGTTTCTATGTTTCACCGGCTTGTTTTTCTAATCTCCTTTTTGCAAGCCGGTTTTTTCTTGTCTGAGCCCTCCCTTATCTTTTTGTATCGACCAAAGTTTAGATTCTTGAGGCCAAAATATGCTTTTTGGCACGGCCTATGCTATCTCTCTTTTAGCCTAAAATAAAAATAACAAGATTTTGACATCTACAAGGGAGTTTGTCATGAAAACCAGAAAATATACTTTTTTCATTTATGCAGTGTTGCTCTTGAGCTTGCATCCAGCTTGGGCAGAGCGAGTGAAGGATCTAGCCAATGTGGCCGGGGTTCGTTCTAACCAATTGGTGGGGTATGGTTTAGTGGTGGGGTTGAATGGTTCTGGCGATAAAACACCTTTTGCTGAGCAGAGTTTGCGTAGTATGCTGAATAAATTTGGTATTCATGTACCAGCTAATCAAAAGACCAATACGAAAAATATTGCGGCCGTAGCCGTACATGCCACACTCCCGGCTTTTGCTAAGCCTGGGCAAAAAATTGATGTGACCGTCTCTTCTTTGGGTAATGCCAAAAGCTTAAGAGGAGGGACTTTATTACTTACCCCTTTAAAAGGGGTGGATGGTAATGTCTATGCCCTGGCTCAGGGCAACTTAATTGTCGGGGGGTTGGATGCCTCAGGCAAAGATGGCTCTAAAATTACCATTAATGTTCCTAGTGTAGGTCGCATTCCAGATGGTGCAATGGTAGAGCGAACCGTTAATACCGGTTTTGATATGGGAAATACCATTACCCTAAATCTAAAAACCCCTGACTTTACTACGGCGACCAATTTGGTGAACGCCATTAATGCTAAGTTAGGGGCAGGTACCGCTCGAGCTAATGATGGAGATTCAGTTGAGGTTATGGCACCTCGTTCTAAAAATCAACGCGTGGCGTTTTTATCTATTATTGAAAATATAGAGGTGCAGTCAGGAGCACCGGCTGCAAGAGTTATTGTGAATTCTCGGACAGGGACTGTGGTTATCGGGCAAAATGTTACCGTAGGGCCTGCAGCAGTTACCCATGGGGGATTGGTGGTTAAGATTCAAGAGTCTGAACAAGTCTCACAGCCAAACCCTTTTGCAGGTGGTAATACTCGGGTTACGCCAGATACACAAGTGTCTGTTGAGAATCAGGGCAATGGTAGAATGTTTGAATTTCCAAAAGGCACCTCTTTAAATGATATTGTCCAAGCGGTGAATAAAGTTGGGGCTGCCCCTGGAGACTTAGTGGCCATTTTGGAGGCTTTAAAGCAGGCGGGTGCCTTAAAAGCAGAGTTGATGGTGATTTAAGAGGAGGTCATGATGTTAACCCCTGCAAATAATCAACAGAAAGACTACCAACTGGTCACAGATGTTCAGGCACTGAATGGTTTAAAGCAAAAGGCGAAGAAAGATCAGGCGGAAGCCTTACGCCCTGTTGCAGAACAGTTTGAAGCGCTATTTATCAACCAGATTATGAAAGAGGCTCGCAAGGTTAAGCTGGATGATGGTTGGTTAGATGGTGGTCAGTCTGACTTTTACAAACAGTGGTACGACCAGCAGCTCTCACAAGTTCTTTCCACTAAAGGTTCTTTGGGATTGGCCGATTTAATTGTTAAGCAGTTGTCTCCGCAGTTGCCCCACAGTGCAGAGAAATTTGCTAAGATGGAAACTGAGACGGAACAGCCTGTAGCGACATTGGCTGAATCACAAAAAAACAAAAAGGTTCCCAAGACCGCAGACCACTTAGCTTTTCGGGCGCTGCAACAAAAATAATAGGTGCCTAAATTGACCAGAAAGAAAGGATAAGATCATGGCAGATATGCTAGGAATTGGAAGCTTAGCTTCCATGGCCTATAAGAAGGCAATTGAGGTGACCAGTCATAATGTGGCCAATGTGGGCGTGGAGGGTTACCATCGCCA
>CAYOOU010000013.1:0-24910 GCA_964405635.1 uncultured Piscirickettsiaceae bacterium | reverse complement strand
TGGTTCTTAACTAAAGCAGATTTTTTATGGATGATATTCTAAGTCAGGACGAAGTCGATGCCCTATTAAAGGGCATGGGTGGCGGTGATATTGAAGTTGAGAATGATGATAACACCGATAACTCAGGTGCAAAAGTTTATGACTTCACAAATCAAGAGCGTATTGTTCGAGGTCGCCTGCCTGCCTTAGATATCATTAATGAGAGATTTGCTCGAGGGTTTCAGCGGAATTTTAATGAGATGATTATGGCCACGGTAGAAGTGACTGCCAGCGAGGTCAAAATCATCAAAATGATTGATTATCTGAGAAACCTGTTTGTCCCTACCAGTTTAAATATCTATCGAATCAACCCTTTAAATGGGGTTTCGTTGTTTACTTTAGATTCAAAGTTAGTATTTACGGCCGTTGATATTTATTTTGGTGGGACGGGGTTGCTGCCTTTTAAAATTGAAGGGCGTGAATACACGCCAGTCGAGATGAGCATGATTCGCTCAATCTTGGATCTTATTTCTGATAACCTGCATAAAGCTTGGGGGCCAGTAATGGATATCGAGATTGAGTACATGCACTCAGAAATGAACCCTAAGTTTGCCGGGATTGTCGATCCTACAGATATGGTGGTGATCAGCCCTCTCAATGTTCGCTTCGAAGGGGTGGAGGGCCGAGTGGACATTGTGATGCCCTATGCCATGCTTGAACCTATCCGTGATAAGTTGGAAGAGGGGATGCAGAACCTTCAGGGTGAGAGTGATAATCGTTGGTCTCGCACCCTAAAAGAAGAAGCGAAGAATATCGAGATTGATTTGGTGGCGTCTTTACCAAGTATCTCTTTAAGCATGGAAGATATCATGCATATGGAAGCAGGGGATATTATTCCTATTGATAAGCCTGAGAGAGTTACGGTTAGAACGGGTGAAATTCCGCTTTTCCATGGTAAGCTGGGTGTGAGTAATAATAAAAAAGCGGTTAAGATTGAGGAAATTTTGCGTCATCCTGCTTACCCCGATAAACCTGTTGAAAACGCAAAGGATTGGAACAATGAGTGATGAAGATGATTTGAGTGCATGGGGAGATGCCCTAAATGAGCAGGCTGAGGCCACTCAAGACGAGTTAGACCAAAGTGCTTTTGACGCCTTAAAAGAGGAGCGGGGAGATGACAGTGAAAAGGTGGACCTGGATGTCGTATTGGATATTCCTGTAACCTTGCAGCTGGAAATTGGTCGTACCACCGCCACCATCCGAAACTTACTCTCCTACACTCAAGGTTCTGTTATAGAGATGGATCGTTTAGCGGGGGAGCCTTTGGATCTTCTGGTAAATGGTACTCTGATTGCCCATGGAGAAGTTGTGGTGATTAATGATAAGTTTGGTGTGCGTCTAACCGATGTCGTGAGTCCACAAGAGCGGATTAAAAAGCTCAAATAGAGACTAGAAGGTGCCGCAATGTTAACAACTTTTTTTAGGCGGTGTTTGAAAATTGCCCAGCAGTGTTTAGCTGTTGGGCTAATTTTGTTTTCATCTGAGGGATTTGCTGAAAATGTGGCAAGGCAGACGGTAGGTAAGGTCACTGAAGAGGCAAAACTTGCCGCTACGGTTCAGCCCAGCGACTATTTCTTGCAAATTCTGTTGTCTTTGATTTTGATTTTGTTGATTATTTTCTTTGCCGCATGGTTTTTAAAGCGTTATGCACATGTGAATGGAGCAGTCAATGGGCAGTTGAAGGTGTTGGGAGGGCTCTCTTTAGGACAACGAGAAAAAGTGGTATTATTGCAGGTGGGTAAGGAGCAAATAGTCATTGGTGTGACCCCAGCACAAATTACAACCTTGCATACTTTGTCTGAGCCAATAGACGTGGAGGAAGAAGGGGTTTCTTCCAGTCGGTTTTCTGTAAGACTGCAGGAGGCATTGCAGGCTTCAAAATCAGCCCTTCATGACAAGAGACCAACATCAGACTCGTGAAAAGATTGAATCTAAATATAAACTTTTGGTTGCCAGCTCTTTTAATTCTGCTTGGTAGTCTATTCCCCATCTGGTCTTTTGCTGAACCAGGTATTCCTGCTTTTACCGTGCAAACGGATGCTCAAGGTAATCAGGACTATACGCTTACCATTCAAATTCTTTTATTGATGACAGGGCTGACTTTATTACCAGCGCTGTTAATTGCGACCACTTCATTTTTACGCATTATTGTCGTTTTGGCTCTTTTACGACAAGCGTTGGGGACGATGCAAACACCGTCAAGTCGAGTATTAATTGCATTGGCTCTGTTTCTAACCTTATTTATTATGTCACCTATTCTCGATAAGATTTATGACCAAGCGGTTAGTCCATATCTGAATGAGCAGATTAAATTTACTCAAGCAGTAGAGATTGCCAGCAAGCCGATGCATGCTTTTATGTTGCAACAAACTCGAGAAGATGATTTGGCCATGTTTGCTGAAATGGCTAATGTGAAACTGGATTCACCAGAGACAGTCCCTTTTAAAGTACTCATTCCTGCCTATATGACCAGTGAGTTGAAGACGGCTTTTCAAATTGGATTTATGATTTTTATTCCCTTCTTGATTATAGACTTGGTCATTGCCAGTTTATTAATGTCGATGGGGATGATGATGCTCTCTCCAATGATTATCTCTTTGCCCTTTAAGTTGATGCTGTTTGTATTAATTGATGGATGGGCGCTGATTATGGGTACCTTAGCCAATAGTTTTGTGGTGCCAGGAGGGGTATAGAATGCAGCCAGAAACGATTTTAACCTTAGGGCAAAAAATGTTGGAAGTGGTGATTATGCTTTCAGCGCCCTTATTGATTCCAGCGTTATTGGTAGGGTTGCTGGTAGGGATGTTTCAAGCGGCCACACAAATCAATGAGATGACCCTAAGCTTTATTCCTAAATTAGCCATAGTGGGGGTGGTTTTAATTGTGGCAGGCCCTTGGATGTTAGATACACTCCTCTCTTTTACCCGTGAGCTCTATACCAATATACCCGCTTTGATAGGGTAGTGGAGATAAGGCGATGACCTTCTCCTATAATGAATTTCTTCAACTGGTCAGTCTCTATTTCTACCCTTTTGTTCGGCTGACAGCCATGTTCTCGATTATCCCTCTTTTTAGCAGTCAGTCAGTCAATAACCGCTTCAAGATCATTCTCTCTATCTTTATTACGATGGTGATTGCGCCAAATTTAGCTTTACCAGAACCGGTTTCGCCCTTTACCTGGGCAGGTGTTTTGCTGATTATGCAGCAGGTCTTGATTGGTTTGTCTATGGGGGTGATTTTCTTAGTTGTGTTTCAAGCATTTGTGTTTGCTGGGCATATGGTCTCTTTAGCGATGGGGTTGGCTTTTGCGACTATGGTCGATCCAGCTTCAGGAGTGCAGTCTTCGGTGGTGAGTCAATACTACATTATTCTGGTTTCGCTTCTGTTTTTAGGGTTGAACGGGCATTTACTGGTCATACAGTTATTGAGTCAATCCTTTGACTATTTACCCGTGGCGCTACATACACTATCGATGGCCAGCTTAAAAAGTGTTTTTGAGTTTGGTAGCTTTATTTTTAGTGCAGGTCTGTTGATTGCGCTGCCGGCAGTTACGGCACTGCTGTTAGTTAATATCTCTTTTGGGGTGATTGCTCGAGCAGCACCAGCTTTAAATATCTTTGCAGTGGGGTTTCCGGTTACCTTGATGGTGGGGCTGGTGATGATAATGTTGACTACACCGGTGTTACTTCCACACTTCCAGGAGCTGATGAATCGCGCTGTAGATCTGATACGTCAGCTGCATTTTTAGGGGGAGGGTTGCATTATGGCTGAGAATGCTGACGGCTCTGAAAAAACAGAAGAGCCCTCTGAGAAAAAGCTTCGAGAAGCACGAGAAAAGGGCCAAATTCCTCGTTCCCGAGAGTTGACTACCTTGTTGATGACCCTCTCAGCAGCCCTCTACTTTCTCTACTTTGGTCAAGGCATGGTGCAAGGGTTTATTACCATTATGACTAAAGGACTCTCCTTTGATCGGCAGCATGCTTTTGATATTCAGAAAACGAGCGATCTTATTTTGGCACTGTTTCAAGAAGCCATTGTCATGTTGCTCCCCTTTATTGCCCTTATGGTTTTAATTGCTTTGATTTCCCCGATGTTGTTAGGCGGCTGGGCCTTTACCACTTCTACATGGGTTCCCAAATTAAGTAAGTTGAACCCGATTTCCGGCATTAAAAGAATGTTTTCCATGAAGGCTTTAATGGAGCTGCTTAAAGCTTTGGCTAAGTTTTTATTGGTGCTTTCCGTTGCTACCTATTATTTGTATACCGTTTTTGATCAGGTGCTGGCTGTAAGTCAGGAATCACTGTATCAAGGGATGTTGCACTCGGCAACTTTGATTATGCAAGCCTTTGTGTTTGTGAGTTTGTCACTCTTGATTGTGGCAATGATTGATGTGCCTTTTCAACTCTGGGAGCACACTAAGCAGTTAAAAATGACCAAACAAGAGGTAAAAGAGGAGTTTAAGCAACAAGAGGGGAACCCAGAGGTGAAGGGGCGGATTCGACAACTGCAGCGTCAGATGGCTCAGCAGCGCATGATGCAGCAGGTGCCTGAAGCAGATGTCATTGTGACCAACCCAACGCACTATGCTGTGGCCTTAAAATATGACCCGGACACCATGAGAGAACCAACAGTGGTTGCTATGGGGGTGGACTTTATGGCCAGTCAAATTCGTACCATTGCTCAAGAGCATAATATTCCAGTGATAGAAGCCCCCCCATTGGCTCGAGCTTTATACTATAATGCGGATATTGATCAGCCTATTCCTTATGAGCTGTTTAAAGCAGTTGCGGCCATTTTGGCCTATGTTTTCCAGTTGCGTCAGGGACAAAAGGCGACGGAAGTGGATTTTGAAAATCTACCCATCCCAGAAGAACTTCAAGTTGAGCGATAAGCACATTCATGGATTTTAACCAAATCATTCAACAATTTAAAAGTATAAAGGACAGTGGGCTAGGTGTACCCATTGCTATCTTAGCGTTGTTGGCAATGATGGTTATTCCATTGCCGCCTTTTCTGTTGGATATATTTTTTACCTTTAATATCGCGCTTTCTTTAGTGGTCTTAATGGTCACACTATACGCCAAGCGCCCCCTAGACTTTGCGGTTTTTCCCACCATTATTTTGGTGGCGACACTCTTTCGTTTAGCCTTGAATATTGCCTCGACCCGTGTCATTTTGCTGGAAGGGCACAATGGGCCCCAAGCAGCGGGGCATGTGATTGAAGCCTTTGGTGAGTTTGTCATTGGTGGAAACTATGCTGTTGGACTAGTCGTTTTTGCTATTTTAGTGGTAATCAACTTTGTGGTCATTACTAAAGGCGCTGGGCGAGTGGCGGAGGTCAGTGCTCGTTTTACTTTGGACTCTATGCCGGGTAAACAGATGGCCATTGATGCTGATTTGAATGCGGGATTGATTACACAAGAGGAAGCGCAAAAAAGACGAGAAGATATTGCAGCTGAAGCCAATTTTTATGGTTCTATGGACGGTGCCAGTAAGTTCGTTCGAGGAGATGCGGTAGCTGGCATTATTATCTTGTTTATCAATATCATTGGTGGATTTGCAATTGGTATGGGGCAGCATGATATGCCTTTTACAGATGCGGTGCAGGTTTATACTCTATTATCTTTAGGCGACGGCTTAGTGGCACAAATTCCAGCACTGTTACTTTCAACTGCTACGGCTATCATCGTGACGCGGGTTGCTGGAGATAAGAGGGAAATTAATGAACAGTTAATGACCCAGATGTTTGGTAATCCTCGTGCTTTAGGGACGACGGCAGGAATTGTGGCGATTTTTGGTTTGATACCTGGAATGCCCAATTTGGCCTTTTTGACCTTTGCTACGATTGCTGGTGCTGGTGCTTGGCTTATCTCTAAAAAGCAAAAAGAGGTCCCAGAGTCTGAAGCTGAAGAGTTATTGGCTGAAACAGAAGAGCAAGAGGAAGAAAGTTCTGAGCTTAGCTGGGAAGATGTACAAAATGTGGATGCTTTGGGGCTAGAGGTAGGCTACCGCCTCATTCCAATGGTGGATCCCTCTCAAAATGGGCAGCTTTTGGATAGGGTAAAAGGTGTGCGGCGTAAGCTTTCACAAGAGCTGGGATTTTTAATTCCATCGGTACATATTCGTGATAATTTGGATTTAAAGCCAAATCAGTATCGGATTATGTTGCATGGTGTCGTCACAGGTGAAGGAGAAGTTTACCCTGATAAGGAGTTGGCCATTAATCCAGGTCAGGTGTTTGGAGAGATTCGGGGGATTGAAACCAAGGATCCGACTTTTGGATTGGATGCAGTTTGGATTGACCCCGGTGACCGTGAACAGGCGCAGGCTTTAGGGTATACTGTGGTAGATGCTAGCACAGTTGTGGCCACGCATTTAAGTCAAGTTGTTCAGGACTATGCTTATGAACTGTTGGGTTATGATGAGGTACAACAGTTGTTGGATAAGGTTAAGCAGGTTTCTCTTAAGCTGGTGGAAGACTTGGTGCCTGATAAGTTACCCCTTTCCACTCTGGTACAGGTGTTGCAAAACTTGCTAATGGAAAAGGTGCCCATTCGAGATATGCGAACCATTTTAGAAGTGTTAACCGAGAAAGCCAATACAACCCAAGACCCTTTTGCTTTAACACAATTTGTTCGTGAAGGTCTAGGTCGAGCCATTGTGCAAGAGATTGCCGGCACTGAAGATGAACTGCAAGTTGTAACTTTAGATCCAAGTTTGGAACAGTTATTGCTTCAGGCTACACAAGGGGCACCCGAAGGGCAAATAGCCATTGATCCAAGTTTGGCAGAGCGGCTACATAATACTTTAAAAGAAGAAGTTCAAAAAATTGAAAATGAAGGTCACCCGGCTATTTTATTGGTGGCGCCACAAATTCGAGCACAGTTGGCCAGACTGTTTAAATATAGTTTGCCAACTTTGCATGTTTTAGCCTACTCTGAAGTGCCGGAAAATCGCCGTATTAGAGTGGTGGCCAATGTGGGTCAAAATGCTGCGCAAGGGGAGAATGGATGAAGTTGAAGCGCTATATTGCGCCGACCACACGAGAGGCCATGGCTCTGATTAGAGAGGAGCTGGGGACTGAAGCGGTTATTATGTCCACCCGTAATACTGATGAAGGCGTGGAGGTGGTTGCGGCGATTGATCCCGATGCCATAGCAGAGAAGGCACGGAAAGAGCAGGCCAGTGCCCGAGGGAGCAAAAGCCACTATATTTCCAATGAGCTGGAGCCTGCGATGGCTCAGCAATCACAGTTGGAAATCTCCAGAATGGCTCAGGAACTACAAGCCGTACGAAATATGTTGGAAAATCAACTTTCTGGCTTGGCTTGGAATCATTCAGAAGTTACAGAACCGCATAAAGTAGATCTTTTAAAACGCTTAATGCGTTTGGGAATTGGTTGGGAGTTGGCACAAGATTTGGTTAACAGCGTGGATATCTCCTATGACCGTGCTTGGGGGATGATTTTGCAAGAAATTGAAACCCGAATTCCCGTGCAGCAAGAAGATATTATTGAGAAAGGGGGAATTGTTGCGCTTGTAGGCCCTACGGGTGTAGGTAAGACCACTACCATTGCCAAAATGGCTAGCCGTTTTGTCATGCGGCATGCCCCTAACGATTTGGCTTTGGTGACTACAGACTGCTATAAAATTGGTGCTCAGGTGCAGCTAAAAACCTTCGCCGATTTAATTGGGGTTCCGGTGCATATTGCCAGCACTCAAGGAGAGTTATACACACTATTGGCTTCTTTAGCGCATAAAAAATTAATTTTGATTGATACTGCAGGCATGAGTCAAAGAGATTTAAAGTTATCGCAGCAGTTAACCGCACATCAAGAAGCTTTTGATAAGGTGCATAACTATTTGGTCATCTCAGCTGCCACGCAGCTACATGTAATGAAAGATATTGTGCATGCCTTTGATCAGATAGGTCTTGAAGGGTGTGTGATGACAAAAATGGATGAAGCTTTACAGTTGGGCAATATTTTAACCGTATTAATTGAAAATAAGTTACCGATCTCTTATATATCCAATGGACAAAAAGTGCCAGAGGATTTAGAGCGAGTGGATGTAAGAACATTGATTGATAAAGCGATCGTGATTGGTCAGCAAAATCAACATTACCGTTCTTATAATGAGGCATTAAAACTAGGGATGGGAAAGGAAGTGAGTGATGGTTAAAGATCAGGCTGCAGGCCTAAGAGCCATGCAAGCTCAAGCAACACAAACGGCTAAAACAACAAATTTAAGTACGAAAAGGCAGGCTTCACCTTCAGGTGTTCAGTCATCTGGTCGTAAACCGGTAAAGGTGATTACAGTCGCCAGTGGAAAGGGCGGCGTGGGAAAGACTAATATATCGGTCAATTTAGGTGTTGCATTAAGTAAGCTAGGGCATCGGGTACTTTTGATGGATGCCGATATGGGACTTGCCAATGTGGACATTATATTAGGGTTGCAAACCAAATATAATCTTTCTCATGTATTGGATGGTGAAAAGACCTTAAAAGAGGTGATTGTAGAAGGCCCTGCAGGCTTAAAGATTATTCCTGCTGCATCGGGGGTTAAGCGGATGGCTCAACTAACACCGATGGAAAATGCTGGCATTATTAATGCATTTTCGGAGCTCAGTGATGATTTAGATATTTTGATTGTTGATGCTGCGGCAGGGATTGCCGATAGTGTAATCAGTTTTTGCCGGGCAGCCCAAGAAGTGGTGGTGGTCGTTACCGATGAACCGGCTTCCATCACAGATGCTTATGCCTTGATAAAAGTTTTAAGCAAGGATTTTGGTTTGACCCGCTTTAGATTATTGGCTAATATGACTCGTACCTCAAAACATGGTGAAATGCTTTATCAAAAGCTGGCAAAAGTTTGTGATCAATTTTTGGATGTGGCCATTGATTACTTAGGAACGGTTCCTTTTGATCATGATTTACGGTCTGCGGTACAAAAACAGGTACCCGTGACGATTGCCAGTCCAAATAGTGATGCAGCTAAGGCATTTCGACAAATTGCCAGAAAAGTTGAGGCTTGGCCTGTGCAAGTAGGTCCTACAGGTTATTTACAGTTTTTTGTAGAACAATTATTTCAACAAAACGCATAAATCATAAGGCTTAAAACAACCGATGAGCGGAACCCAGGCATACGCAAATATTGCAAGAAGCACTCAAACAGAAGAAATTGATATTGAGGCTTTTTTGCCTTTAGTCAAGCGCATTGCCTATCACCTTAAAGGGCGTTTGCCTGACAGTGTGTTTGTTGAAGATTTAATTCAAGCAGGCACCATTGGTTTAATTGAAGCAGCGGCTAAATACAATGCGGCTCAAGGCGCTAGCTTTGAAACCTTTGCTGGAATTCGAATTCGAGGCGCCATGTTGGATGAGATTCGTAAAGGCGACTGGACACCTAGATCGGTTTATCGCAAGGGACGAGAAGTCTCTGATGCCATTAACCGGGTAGAATCTCGTTTGGGTCGAGAGGCGAGAGATGAAGAGATTGCTAATGAGATGGGGATCAGTTTGGATGAGTATTATCATATCTTACAAGATACCAACTCAACCCAGCTTCTCTCTATTGATGAGCCCGACCATGATGAGCTTTCCGAAGACAGGATAGTGGCTCAAACTAAAACCCCCATGGCTGAGTTGGCAGAAGAGGACTTTCATCGTCAATTAAGCCAAGAAATTGGCAACCTGCCTGAAAAAGAGAAGTTAGTTATGGCACTCTATTACGATGAAGAGCTGAACTTAAAAGAAATTGGTGAGGTCTTAGGGGTAAGTGAGTCCCGAGTGAGTCAAATTCATAGCCAAGCCATTAAACGACTGCGTTCTCGCTTGACGGACTGGATATAACAAGATTTTTACACGATAATATCATGGATAAATAAAAACGGGCGTCTCAGTTTCGATCACTTTATTTACATCATGTTATGAGTAAAATCTAATAAAATTACTAAAAATAGGAAACACTGATGAATATTGATAGAGACATTAATATTTTGGTTGTAGATGACTTTTCCACAATGCGTCGTATTGTGAAAAATCTACTGAAAGAGCTCGGCTTTAGCAAGTTCGATGAAGCTGATGATGGTGCAACTGCATGGCCCATGGTTCAAACAGGGAAGTATGACTTTATTGTCAGTGACTGGAATATGCCTAAAATGACAGGGATTGATTTATTGCGTCACGTGAGAGCCGATCCAAAATTAAAAGATACGCCTTTTTTGCTCATCACAGCTGAAGCCAAGCGGAGTCAAATTTTAGAAGCTGCTCAAGCTGGGGTGGATGGATATATCGTTAAACCTTTTACCGCTGCCACTTTGAATGAAAAAATTCAAAAGATTTTCCAGCGTCAGGAAGAGCGCAAAAAGGCTCAACAAGCAGCTAAATAAGTACGAAATGAATAAGCTTATAGACTTAAACCCTAGTTCTCTTAAATGGAGGGCTGGGGTTTTTTTTGATTAGGAGGAATCATGTTAAGTGAAAATATAGAGCTAAAAGTGGTTGAAGCTTTAAAAACTGCTATTGAAACAAAGGACTTTCAAAAAGGTGATGAACTGCTTCATCAACTTTTTCTACAATCAGAAAGAGAGATCGTTGAGGGAATGGAGGATTTGGCTCAGCAAATTCAATCAACCTTAAGATCATTTAGTGAAGAAACAGATATCCTTAAGCAAGCAAAGCATGAGCTGCCCGATGCTTCAGAAGGTTTGAATTATGTTATTGAAGAGACTGAAAAGGCTAGTCATGCTACTTTGGAAGCTGCAGAGACTATGTATGATATTTTAGAAAAAGCAGCAGAACAAGTTGAGAAAGAAGAGGTTAAGTTACAACTTCAAGAAGCTATGAGTCTAATTAATAAGATTATGTTGGCTCAAGGGTTTCAAGATTTGACGGGACAGGTATTAAAGAAAGTTATTCATTTAGTGTCTGAGTTGGAAGGAAATTTAAAAGCTTTGATAGAAAAGTCTGGAATTGACTATGACTTTATTCCTGATAAAACAGAGGAAGAGAAGCGGGCGGAACGCGAAAAAGGTATGGGGCCTAATGTGACCCAAAAGTCTAAGCATGATGCAGTTTCAGATCAGGGAGATGTTGATGACCTCTTAGCGGATTTAGGTATTTGAAAGGAAAAAAGTGTAAAAAGGTCTGATGGTGACAAAAAAACCTCGATTTTGTGGCACGGACATTGCTTGAGTTTGGATACTACAAGATGCCGTAAAACTCAGACAAGGAGCCATACAGTGGATGAAGAAATTTTACAAGACTTTTTAGTCGAGGCCATGGAGCTGGTTGAGCAGCTCAATGAGATGCTGATTGACCTTGAAAAAAGTCCCGATGATACCGAACTTCTAAATGCGGTTTTCCGTGCTTTTCATACCATAAAGGGTGGTGCAGGTTTTTTAGGGGTGAAACCTCTAATTGAAGTTTGTCACCGAGCCGAAAATGTTTTCGATAAGATTCGTAATGGCGATCTGGCTTATGATAATAATGTAGCCGATGCGATTCTAAGAGCCTTTGATGTTATTTCTGATTATATCAATGCACTAAATGATGGTGAACGCGAACTTCCGGATGCAGATGCTTCTCTTTTGCAAGAGTTGGATGCTTTCAGTCAGGGGCATGTGGCAGAGGTTTCAGAAGAGGATCAGGCGGCTTCGCCAGTGGATGTGAAGCTGGAACTGCCGGAAGGTGTGGATCCTGATGGAGAAATCAGCGATGAAGAGTTTGAAGCTTTGCTGGCTCAAAGAGAAGAGAAACTTTCTAGTTCTGGTGAAGAGGCTACGGACAAACCTGAAGTGAAATTAGAGTTGCCAGAAGGGGTGGATCCGGATGGTGAAATCAGTGATGAGGAGTTTGAGCAGTTGCTCATGCAGAGAGATGGATTGATAGGAAATAATGATTCGTCTGAAAAGACTGCTCCAGCGCCCCAAGAACAGAAAGAGGCTCCTATGAAAACAGAAGCACCAGTTGCAACCAGCACCAAGAAAGAGGAAAAGAAGACTCAAGCTAAACCAACTGCGAAAGGTGAAGGTAAGGTACCAGTGGCAAAAGCTGCCAGTAATACTGAGTCAACCGTTCGAGTGGATACTCGTCGCCTTGACGAAATTATGAATCTAGTCGGAGAGTTAGTACTGGTGCGTAACCGGCTGCTGACCCTTAAAGACAGTCATGACTCTGGAGATGAGTTGGCTACTGCCGTTGCTAACTTGGATCATGTGACTACAGATTTGCAGAACTCGGTTATGAAGACCCGTATGCAGCCAGTCAAAAAGGTCTTTGGTCGTTTTCCACGAGTGGTACGTGACTTGGCCAGAAAGTTGGGCAAAGAGATTGAACTGGAGCTGCGTGGAGAGGATACTGATCTGGATAAAAATCTGGTGGAAGCATTAGCAGATCCTTTGGTGCATTTGGTACGAAACTCTGTCGATCATGGTATTGAGTCACCCGAAGACAGAGAAAAGAAAGGCAAGCCAAGGGTCGGAAAGATTATCCTAGAAGCGAAGCAGGAAGGTGATCATATTTTGCTCTCCATTACCGATGATGGCCGTGGAATGGATCCGGCTGTTTTACGTCGCAAGGCAGTAGAAAAGGGCTTGATGGACGAGGTTGCAGCCAACCAGCTTTCAGATAAAGAAGCTTTTGAGCTGATTATGGCAGCAGGTTTTTCTACAGCGGAGACCATCAGTGATATTTCTGGCCGCGGGGTTGGAATGGATGTGGTTAAAAATATGATTTCAAAGCTTAATGGTAGCATTGAGATTAACTCGGTTCTTGATGAAGGCACGCAAATTGTTATCCGTGTTCCACTGACCTTGGCAATTTTGCCAACATTGATGGTTAGCTTTGGTATAGAGAGTTATGCCATTCCTTTAACCAGTGTACAAGAAATTTTTGATTTTGATACAGAGCAAACTAACCGTATCGATGGTCAGATGATGATTCGTCTTCGTGAGAAGAGTATCCCGCTCTTTTTTTTAACGGAGTGGCTCTCACCGGAACATGAAAAGCATGATTACAGTGATGATAAGGTGGTGATTGTCTCTGTAGGTAATCAAAGAGTAGGATTAGTGGTTGATCAGGTTAATGGTCAAGAGGAAGTGGTGATTAAACCATTAGGTGTTATGCTTCGGCACATTGAGGGGTATGCAGGTGCAACCATTACCGGTAATGGTAATATTGCTCTGATTTTGGATCTACCCGGTGTTATTCAAAGATTTCAATAGGAAGGACTGAATATGGAACTTACAAATCAAGCCTCAGCGGCAGAACAAGCAGGTGCCTTTCCTGGAATGGATGAGGATTTTGTTGGACCAACAGTAAGGTGTGTATTATTTCAGTTGGATTCTGAAATTTATGGCGTCAATGTAAAGCGTATTAAAGAAGTGCTTAGAGTTTCAACCATTCGTCCTGTACCTGGTACTGAAGAACAGGTTTTAGGGGTGATAAATGTGCGTGGTGTGATTGTTACCATTTTAGATTTACGTCGATTTTTTGGTATTCAACCCAAAGAGCATGATGATCTTTCACGCATCATTATCCTTGAGCTGGATGAGGACAAAATGGTGGGAATTTTGGTTGACTCTGTTATGGAAGTGAAAGATATTCCTGAAGATAAGTTTGATACGGTTACAGCAGGAAAAGAAACGAACCGTGTAGCAGGGCGCCATATTCAAGCCATTGCTCATTACAATGATAATGTGGTGATTTTGATTGATATTGACTCTATGTTTGAGGAGGTAGATTGAGCGGATGGTTTAACTCAATCTTCAAAGTCTTGCAAAAATAAATGAAAACCCCAAGCTTAAAACTAGCTTGGGGTTTTTATTTAAAATAAAAAAGTGGGGTTAGTGCATGTGGTCCATAGCATGGTGATGCTCATGCTTCATTTTTGACATCATGGACATAAAAGATTTGACGGGTACAGAAATGGTTTTGTGGCTACCATCATTAAAGGTTAAGGTAACTTTCACCTTTTCGCCTTGTTTGACAGGCTTAACCGGTTTGATCAACATAATGTGGTAACCGCCAGGCTGTAAGTGAACTTCTCCATTGGCGGGTACTTTAATATTTGGTACCTGGCGCATCTTCATCACACCATGGTCGTGAATATGAGTGTGAAGTTGAACATTTTTGGCTGCTGGGCTATCAGCCTTGGTTAAATAGATGTCCTGCTGGCCATTGTTTTTTAAAGTCATAAAGGCAGCAGCGGCCATAGCGGTGGGGGGCACTTCTCGTACAAAAGGTGAAACCACTTCAATTTGGTTAGCCGCATTGTCTGCCTGAGCAGAAAATGGAGCAATGAGACTACCTATAAATGCCATAAATAGTTTTTTCCGAATCTTTTTATTGAACATGAGCATTTTCTCCTAACAGTTGTTGAATTATTTGAATGTATTGATCGGGTGTTGTGCCATGAGGCATTTGAGTTACCAAATGCCCTTCAGGGTTAATGACATAGGTAAAGGCAGAATGGTCAACGCTGTAATTTGGGTTATTGCTCTCTCTGTGAATGGTATAGACCGCACCATACTGTTTTACCACCTGATCAATTTGTGCTCTAGTTCCTGTTAAGCCTAATATATTGGCTTGATAGTAATCACTATATTGTTGCAGGTGCTTAAGGTTATCTCTCTTAGGATCGACAGAAACAAAAATAATTTGAACTTTTTCCTGCAGGGACTTAGGAAGCCGGTTATAGGACAAAGATAGACTGCCTAAATTTGTTGGACAAATATCTGGACAATAGGTATAGCCAAAGTAGAGTAATACCAGCTTACCCTTGAAATCATGGAGTGAGACAGAGCCTTTCACTGAAGAGAGGGTAAAGTCTCCCCCTTTAGGTTTTTCAGATAGATTTAATTCGGAGGGGGTATTTTTGAGGGGGGGATGCTGTTGCCAGATGGCAAAAAGAGCGGCAGCCACCAATGTGATGATGGCTGCAGCAGCAAGTTGCTGTTTTTTCATAAGCTTTCCTTAAAATTGAGCGCTTACCTTTAACCAAAAATTTTGACCAGGCTCATAGGTGTGAATAATATTACTGCCATCCAACGGATCATAGCTAAGGTGACTATAGTAAGCGTGGTTAAATAAATTATCCACACCAGTTGATACTTTAAATGTATGGTTAACTTGATAGATGGCAAATAGATCTACGGTGCTCCAAGCAGGTGTTTTTTTGTCATTAGCGTTTTTACTGTCCACATAGCCTTGCTCCAAGGCGAAGTTAAAACTGGCACCTGTATCCCACTTGGCTTTGGCATAATGGGCGTTTAGCTGGCCAGATACAGGAGGCATCATTGCTAAATTCCGGTGATCCGTATTATTGTAGCCTCTAGTAAAACTCAATTTAGCGCCAAAATCCCAGTTATCATTGAAAAAGTAGTTGGTTGAGGCATTCGCACCATAGAGTCTTGCATCAATATTGGTATAAATTTGCTTACCTGAAGCATTGCTAATGATTTGATTATCGGAGCTGTCTTGAAAAATATAATCAGTGACTTGGTCATACCAAAGGTTAGCTTGGTATTGCCATTGACTCAGTTGCTTTTGAATCCCTAGATCAAACTGATTGTGCTGTTCTGCCTTAATATTTGGATTGCCCACCCAAGTAGATTTTGCAGCAAAACGCTCTGTAGCGTCGGCTGTGCGGTATGTTTGACTTACTCCTATAAACCATAGAATATTCTTATTAAGTTTTTGATTTAGACGAAGAAGTAAATTGAGGTGTGACTCATTTTGCTCGGTTTGGCCATTATAGTTGATGTATGTCATCTGATAAAGCTGTTTAGGGGATGCCGTTCCGAAGATTTCATTTGCACGATTTGCTTTAGCTCTGATTGCATCATATCTTATACCAGCTTTGAGGTTTAAATGTGAGGTTATAGGGGTATAACTCTCCATAAAAATGCTTTGGGTGGTCGTGGTAACATCGGGCCAAATGGCGGCTTTATATTGGTTTTTTACAGTTTGAGCAATGGCTTCTTTATTGATAGATTGCAACTGCAGGCCATAAGAAACTTGGGTATTTCTCCACTGACTTTGTGCTTGAATTTTTACCCCTTTGGTTTCGGTGGTCGTAGGCGTTTTCATTTTCATATTGTAATTAGGGCGTAGGCTGTAGTTGTCCATTAAGTGGTCAACTGTGGTTCGATAGGCTTCAACTTTAAGATTATTAATATTGGGGACCACCTTTTTCTGTTCATAGCCAAAGTGCACCATATTGCCCTCTGTTTCAGGGGCGTCCATTTTAGCACCAGGGTAGAGGGCGTCTTCGGTTCGAGAACGCTCTAATGAGAGTTTAAATAGGCGGTTATCATCTGGACGATAGCCTAGATCCATGTGTCCTTGGGTGGTTTTATAGCTGGAGCGAACGGTATCACCGTTACCATCCTTATAATCATGGGCCTCTTTTTGGGCGCCTTGTAATACGATATAACCTCGCTTTCTTACAGATGAAACCTCAGCATTAGCATCATACTTCATTACATTGGAAGAGGTTACAGCGGAGACTTTGCCATGCATGGATTGGTTAGGGTCATAGATTGGTGGTGTACGTTCAAAAATCACCGTACCGCCACTGCCTCCAGGGCCATATTGAAGAGATTGTACACCTTGAAGTATGGTGACCTTATCATAGCTACTCACTTCAGCATAGGAAGTGGGAGGATCCATTCGATTTGGACAGCCCCCCTGGATTTTGGCTCCATCTAGCAGTACATTGAGGCGAGAGGCGGTTTGCCCGTGAATTATTACATCTAATCCGTGTCCCCCTTTGCGAATGGCATCTACGCCGGTAAATTGTTTAAGCACGGCACCTGTTTCACTATTTCCAGTATTCAGTAGCCTATTGGTAGACTGACCTTCAATATTAGGGTTCTCTTGTTCAATGTTTTGAGCTTGTACGGTGATGGTGGGGAGGTCTGTGTCTGCCCAGGTTGTAGAAGAGACAAGGCAACTGGCTAGGCAGGTGGTTGTAATAGGGTTAAGTTTGAAACGATTCATTTTGACTTTTCCTTATTTTTATTTAGGTGAAATTTTAGTGAAAGAACCATGAAGGGACGCTGGAAGGAAGCTGAATAGAGTCTGTATGAAAGTTTGAGAAATATTGAAGCTTTGGAGGGTTGATCATTAAACTGACAAACGGGCATTGTCTCTTTTGGACTATAATAAGAGAAATTTGTTAATCCAGAACTAAGAGCCAAAAGAGACTATTTCATGCCTGAAGAGATTTTACGCCGAGTGTTAAAAGTGCCTGTTTATGATGTGGCGGAAGAAACACCTTTAGATAATGCCCCTCTGCTTTCTCAACGGTTAAACCATCAGGTGTGGTTGAAGCGTGAAGATTTGCAACCTGTATTTTCTTTTAAATTGCGGGGTGCCTATAACAAATTGGTCACATTGACTGATGAGCAAAAGGCGGCAGGGGTGATTGCTGCTTCAGCGGGAAATCATGCCCAAGGCGTGGCGCTGGCCAGTCAAAAAATGGGATTACAGGCAATTATTGTGATGCCCCGTACTACACCACCAATTAAGGTAAATAATGTCAAAAGGTTAGGGGGCAGTGTGGTGCTGCATGGAGATACTTACGATGAGGCTGCACAGCACGCAAAACAGATGGCTCAGGATAATGGCTACACCTTTATTCACCCCTATGACGACCTAGATGTGATTGCTGGGCAAGGCACCATTGCACTAGAGTTGTTACGGCAAAAAAGTGATGGTTTTGATGCGGTGTTTATTGCAGTTGGAGGGGGAGGTTTAATCTCTGGTGTGTCTTCGGTGATTAAACAGGTGTCGCCGCAAACTAAAGTAATTGGGGTAGAACCAGAAGATGCTGCCTGTCTAACGGCTGCTTTGCAAGCTGGAGAGCGAGTGGTACTGGATCAGGTGGGTATCTTTGCTGATGGTGTAGCGGTGGCTCAGGTGGGGGAGATTCCTTTTCGCATCGCTAAGCAGTGTGTGGACGAGATGATTACCGTGAGTACTGATGAAATTTGTGCGGCAGTAAAAGACATTTTTGAAGATACCCGAGCCATTGCAGAGCCCGCAGGTGCGGTGGCGATAGCAGGAATGAAAAAGTATGCAGAACACTTGAATACTCATAAGCGTAAAGTGGCTGAGAGTTGTGATCAGGAGTCTGTGAACCAACTAGGTCCACAAAAGTTTTGTGCCATTGTTAGTGGGGCGAATATGAATTTTGATCGCTTGCGGCACATCTCAGAGCGGACGGAACTGGGAGAGAAACGGGAAGCTATTTTTGCTGTGACCATAGATGAAGAACCAGGCAGCTTTAAACGCTTTTGTGAGTTATTGGGAAGGCGGCAGATTACAGAGTTTAATTACCGCTATGCAGACCCAAAAAATGCCGTGGTATTTGTTGGGGTTAGAACAGAAGGAGGGGATCCGGAGAAAGAGGCATTGTTAGAGATGCTCTCAAAACAGGGCTATGCGGTGGAAGATATGAGCGACAATGAGATGGCAAAGCTTCATTTACGCCATATGGTAGGCGGGCACGCTAAAGGGATTGCACATGAGCTGCTCTATCGCTTTGAGTTTCCAGAGCGGCCGGGGGCATTGCTGCAGTTTTTAACACATATGAGTGAGGAGTGGAATATTAGCCTTTTTCACTATCGTAACCACGGAGCAGCCTATGGTCGTGTGTTGGTGGGCGTGCAAGTACCACCTGAGCAGCATGATGACTTTGAAATGTATCTGAAAAACTTAGGTTATCCCTTTACTGCAGAAAATAATAATCCGGGTTATCAGTTATTTTTGCGCCCGACAGAGTAGAGTATTTCACTCGTGCATAATAGGTCTCATAAATGAAAAAAGCCCCTTAAATTTTGAAGGGGCTTTTTAGACTGTTAAGAAAAGGTCGATTGACCTGTTTTTAGGTTAGCTCAGCATCATGATAAACATTTTGTACATCGTCCACTTCATCGAGCATGTCTAAAAACTTTTCTAACATCTCTAAAGCTTCGCCCTCTACGGGGTGGGTCATTTTGGGAACAAACTGAATTTCGTCCACTTCAAAGTCAATATCAGGGAAAGCTTTGGTTAGGGCTTCACGGGTGGCACCATACTCAGTATGTGGGGCAAAGACTGTGATTTTGCCTTCTTCGGTTTCAATATCGGTAACATCAATATCGGCTTCCATCAAGACTTCTAGTACTGCATCTTCATCATCGCCTTTGAAAACAAATACAGCCACATGGTCAAACATATGAGCGACGGAACCTTGGGTGCCAATTTTGCTTTTGGTTTTGGTAAAACAGCTACGAACATCACCAAAGGTACGATTAGGGTTGTCAGTTAGGCACTCCACAATGACCATGGTGTTACCAGGGGCATAGCCTTCATAACGAGCCACTGCATAATCTTCACCGCCACCGCCACGGGCTTTTTCAATGGCTTTTTCGATAACATGGGCGGGTACTTGTGCCTTTTTTGCACGCTCAATTAGATGACCAAGGGCAGGATTTGCTTCCACCTCAGGGCTGCCATTTTTGGCGCACATATAAATCTCTTTACTGAATTTACTGTAAATTTTGGTTTTTTGAGCCGCTGTTTTGGCCATCGACTCTTTACGGTTCTGGAAAGCTCTTCCCATTAATATTTCTCCACAAACTGATAAAATCTCCAGTCCTGCCAATAAAAAATGTGTTTTATAAGCTGGCAGGACTGGGGATTTTGGAATTAAACTTTAAAAAATGTTCTATAAAAAGGTTACAGTGCTTCTGGTCCTGTTTCTCCGGTGCGAATACGCACGGTCTCTTCAACAGGGGTGACAAAGATTTTTCCATCACCAATTTTGCCTGTTTGTGCGGCATTTACAATGGCTTCAACGGCTGCTTCAACTTTCTCTTCAGGAATGGCAATTTCTAGCTTTAGCTTGGGGAGAAAGTCCACCACATATTCTGCGCCACGATACATTTCAGTGTGTCCTTTTTGGCGACCGTAGCCTTTAACTTCTGTGACGGTCATACCATCAATTTGAATATCATGCAGAGCATCGCGTATATCATCGAGCTTAAAAGGTTTAATAATTGCAGTAATCATTTTCATGGTGTTTCTCCTCAAAGATTTCATTCTGAAATGTGTTGCTCACCCATTGCGGTTGAATCAAGAACTGTTTATTGGTTAGTATTTTCAGCAGTTGGAAAGGTGGCAATTTTTTCGCCCATTTTAACAGCGGTACCGTTTTGAATCATCCCTAATTCGGGAATTTGATGTTCAGGTGTCACTAAAATGACCGTGGACCCCATATTGAATCGACCGATTTCATCGCCCTTTTGATAGGTGGGTTGCTCATCATATACCCAGTGTTGAATGTTTGGTTGATAAGGTGGCGTAACCTTGCCTTGCCATACAGTTTCCATACTGCCTACAAAAATAGCCCCTACCATAATCAAGCAGAAGGGGCCATGCTCTCCTTCAAAGCGAATGATCAGCCGTTCATTGCGTGCAAAAAGACCTTCTACATTGCGTACCGTAGCGGGGTTTACGGCAAAAAGGTCCCCAGGTACATAGGTCATGGAGAGCAGTTTACCTTCACAAGGCATATGAATTCGGTGGTAGTCTTTAGGTGAGAGGTAAATAACTGCTGAGTCACCATTATAAAATTGTTTGGCATACTCAATATCGCCCCCAAGAAGAGCCTCTAAGGTGTAGTCGTGACACTTTGCTTGAATAAGCGTGTTGTGATGAATGTGCTGTGATTGGCTCACCACGCCATCAGCTGGGCTAACCATGGCGTCTAGACTGAAGTCAATAGGTCTAGCCCCAGGTTTTAGGCTGCGGGTGAAAAAGGCATTGAAAGTCGGGTAGTCGGTGATCTCTTCTAAAGCCGCTTCAGTGACATCAATATCATAAAAGTTCGCCAATAGTTTAATTTGCGCATTTTTCACCCAAGGGGTTTGAATTTGCATAAACCAGTGCATTCCGCTAGAGAGTAGTTGTTGTGGCAATAAGTACTGGGGGGTGACTTTGATAAAATCGTGTAAATTCATAATTTTGGTCAGAATCCAAGGTTTTCAAAGGGAAATAAGCATGATTTTACGGTATAATTCCGCCAATTTATAGCAATTTTTAAAAAGGAAAACAGATGTCAAAAATTAAAAAGGTTGTGTTGGCCTATTCTGGTGGCCTAGATACTTCGATTATCGCTAAATGGTTACAAGAAGAGTATCAGTGTGAAGTGGTCACTTTTACCGCAGATATTGGACAAGGTGAAGAGGTAGAACCTGCCCGTGCGAAAGCTCAGGCCATGGGAATTAAAGAGATTTATATTGAAGATTTGCGAGAAGAGTTTGCACGGGATTTTGTTTTCCCAATGATGCGTGCCAATGCAATTTATGAAGGGGAGTACCGTTTAGGAACTTCTATTGCCCGTCCTCTGATTTCTAAACGATTGGTAGAAATTGCACAAGAGACGGGTGCTGATGCCATCTCCCATGGCGCAACGGGTAAAGGTAATGACCAGGTGCGTTTTGAGTTGAATGCCTATGCGTTGATGCCAGATGTGCAGGTGATTGCCCCTTGGCGTGAATGGGATTTGACCTCTCGTGAAAAGTTGATGGCTTATGCGGAGAAGCACGGTATTCAGATTGAAAAGAAAAAGGGTAAAAAATCCCCTTACTCAATGGATGCCAACTTGCTGCACATCTCTTATGAAGGGGGCATTATTGAAGACCCTGCCAATGAGCCGGAAGAGGATATGTGGTTGTGGACGGTCTCTCCTGAAGAAGCACCTGATGAACCAACCTATTTGGATATTGAGTATGAGCAAGGGGATATTGTAGCCATCAATGGTGAGAAGATGTCGCCTGCCACTGTAATGGAGACCCTCAATAAAGTGGGTGGTGAAAACGGGATTGGTCGTGATGATATTGTCGAAAACCGTTTTGTGGGAATGAAAGCCCGTGGATGTTACGAAACCCCAGCCGGCACCATTATGTTAAAGGCTCACCGTGCCATGGAGTCTTTAACCATGGATCGTAATGCAGCACACCTTAAAGATGAGTTAATGCCTCGTTATGCTGAGATGATCTATAACGGTTTCTGGTTCTCACCTGAGCGTAAAATGTTGCAAGCTTTAATTGATGAGTCACAAAAATTCGTGACGGGTAAAGTGCGTCTGAAGCTGTATAAAGGAACAGTCATGGTGGTAGGTCGCTGGTCAGATTACAGTCTATTTGATGAAGCCATTGCGACCTTTGAGGAAGATAATGGAGCATACAACCATAAAGATGCCGAAGGCTTTATTAAGCTAAACGCCTTGCGTTTACGAATTGAAGCCAAAAAGGGGCGTGATCTGAAGTGAAGTCAGAAATACCCTCTGAGCTGTTAAACGCTAAGCAAGCGCCCATTTTTCGGGCGCTTTTTCGTTATCCAGTGCTGTTTTTTGGTTTTGGTTTTGGCTCAGGCTTGCTGCCCAAAGGCCCGGGTACTTGGGGAACCTTAGCAGGGGGGGGACTCTTTTTGCCCCTGCTTTTAAATACGCCTGCTTTAGCTTGGGGCTTAGCCATTGCGGGAACTTTAATGGGTAGTTGGATTTGTGGTCGCTCTGCCAAGTTGGTGGGGGTGCATGATCATGGTGGCATTGTCTGGGACGAGTTTGTAGCGATTTGGTGGGTACTGTTACTTTTACCTCAACAAAACTTAACCTATTGGATTTTGGCCTTTGTGGCTTTTCGACTGTTTGATATTTTTAAACCTTGGCCTATTAAACAGGTAGATGCCAAAGTAGAGGGCGGATGGGGCATTATGCTTGATGACCTGTTAGCGGCGGTTTATTCCATTGGCGTTATTTGGGCAATGGTATCTATTTTTTCTATTTAAGAAGAAATCGGGTAAAATGCCTTCAATTATTTTAAATTTGACGATTAATAGGAGCTTTCAATGTTTATCTCTTGTGAAGAAGCCAAGAACTTGATTAAAAATAAAAATGCACAGTTGGTGGATGTGCGTACACCTGAAGAATATGCGATGAGTAAACTGCCTGGTGCAGTTAATATCCCACTGCAGGATATTGATGCCGTAGCCGATGCTGAGTTGGATGACAGTCGTCCAGTGATTGTTTTCTGCCGTTCTGGTCAGCGCTCACATATGGCTCAGCAAATTTTAATGTCTAAGGGTTATGAAGAGGTTTATAACATGGGCCCATATCAGGCTTGGTATCAGTGCCCAGATGTGTAAGGGAAATAATATTAGTGAGTTTATGAAAAGAGCACCTTTAAGGTGCTTTTTTGTATGTGCAAAATAAGCAAAATAGAGTGCTTTGTATAAGTGAAAAAAGCGTCATTCATCTCGTGCAAAGGTCTTTAAATAAAGAGGAAGGGCAAAAATGAAACTAAGCAAAATAGCACTGCATTGGCAGATTATGATTGCACTGGTGTTGGCAGCTATTATGGGGTCTGTCACTGGAACTGAAGGGACACTATTTGGCATTCACTGGATGCCTGTCTATGTTTTTATTGGCGCCCTATTTTTAAATGCCTTAAAAATGATTGTGGTGCCCTTAGTGGTGTCTGCCATTATCAGCGGCATTGGCGCCATTGGGGATAAAGGAGGTTTTGGGCGATTGGGGATTAAAACGCTCTCTTATTATCTGTTTACCAGTTTTATCGCTATTATGATCGGGCTGTTGTTGGTGAATGCGATCCAGCCGGGGGTGAGCGATGCGCCCCCTCCACCGATTGAGCATAATGAAAAAGTTTCAACCGCTGTAGAAGACAAGGGAATGGGGGACATTGCCGAAGTTTTTATTCGCATGATTCCCACCAATGTGGTGGCCGCTGCTGCGGATGGACAGATGTTGGGCTTGATTTTCTTTAGTCTGTTGTTTGGTTATTTCCTCACCCAAATTAATGGCGAGCCTCGTAAAACTTTGCAAAATTTCTGGCAAGGCTTGTTTGAGGTGATGATGAAAATCACCGACTGGGTGATGAAGTTTGCCCCTTTGGGAGTGTTTGGCTTGGTGGCCTCTTCCATTGCCAAAACAGGTTTTGATCAGTTTGGCAATTTGGCACTGTTTTTCCTTACGGTAGTATTGGCCTTGGCCATTCATTTCTTTGTGGTCATGCCACTGATTTTACGGTTTATTGGTGGCGTGAAAAACCCTTGGTTGCACTATCAAGCAATGCTGCCTGCTATTCTTACCGCTTTTTCCACTAGCTCCTCTGCATCAACATTGCCGGTCACCATGGAGTCATTAGAGGAGCGTGCGGGGGTCTCCAACCGAGTTTCAAGTTTTGTATTGCCGCTAGGAGCGACTGTCAATATGGATGGTACAGCGCTTTATGAGTGTGTGGCGGCAATCTTTATTGCGCAACTTTTTGGCGTACATTTGGATTTGACGACTCAATTATTGATTGTCTTTATTGCCCTAACCACCTCCATTGGGGTGGCAGGGATTCCTTCAGCCAGCTTGGTGGCCATTAGCATTATTTTAGTGGCGGTAGGTTTACCTGCAGAGGCAATTGGATTGCTTTTGGTGGTGGATCGCTTACTGGATATGATGCGAACGACAGTCAATGTCTTTAGTGATTCAGTGGGGGCTGTGGTCATTGCTCGCTCTGAAGGAGAAGACGTATTGAGTGAAAAACAGTTCTAATTTAGTTTAAACTTAAACCTAAGTGTTAAAAGCCCCAGCTAAGGATTTAGTTGGGGCTTTTTTAATGGCGGAAATAGTGAGCCCGTTTTAGGTTTTTTCTGAGCTTTTATTTTGGGACCTGTCTTTAACTTGACTGAATTTGCCTTTGTGAATGGCTTTTTCCAGTCGTGCGATATCGCTTGGGGTGCCCTTTAGAATCAGGTTGTCTTCAGAGTGAATCACCGTGCTGTCAGCTGGATTTTCGCCTCGAATACCAT
>CAYOOU010000012.1:21891-25372 GCA_964405635.1 uncultured Piscirickettsiaceae bacterium | reverse complement strand
CAGCACTTCCCTAAAAGAAAGTGCCATCAATGGGTGAGGAAGCGGATGCGTAGAGTTTACGCGGCATACGACCCGCAAGATAGGCTTCTCGTCCAGCTTCCACTGCTTTTTTCATGGCTGAGGCCATGAGTACTGGGTTTTGAGCGGCCGCAATGGCGGTATTCATTAGGATGCCATCAACACCCAACTCCATTGCTATGGCAGCATCGGAAGCTGTGCCCACACCCGCATCGACCAAAATAGGCACTTTGGCGTTTTCAATAATCAGGCGAATGTTGTAGGGGTTGCGGATGCCCAGTCCTGAGCCAATAGGAGCGGCCAATGGCATTACAGCACAGCAACCAATCTCTTCCAGCTCTTTGGCCACTAGGGGGTCGTCGGAGGTGTAAACCATCACGTCAAAGCCGTCTTTGACCAGCTCTTCTGCGGCTTTTAGGGTTTGTACCACATCAGGGAAGAGGGTTTTTTGATCCCCGAGTACTTCGAGCTTCACTAAGTTGTGACCATCTAAAAGCTCTCGAGCCAATTTACAGGTACGCACCGCACTTTTGGCATCATAGCAGCCAGCCGTATTGGGGAGGATGGTGTATTTCTCTGGGGAGATGACATCTAACAAATTGGGCTCATCGGGGTTTTGACCAATATTGGTGCGGCGAATCGCGACGGTAACAATCTCTGCACCGCTGGCTTCAATGGCTTGCTGGGTTTCGGTCATGTCTTTGTATTTGCCTGTGCCGACGAGAAGGCGAGAATGGTAGGTTTTGCCAGCAATGGTAAAGGCATCGTTTTTATTTGACATGGGTGTACTCCAAAAAAATAGGTTGATGGGAATTAAGGGAAATAGGTTTAGCCACCACCCACTGCATGAATAATTTCAATTTTATCGCCTTCGCTCAAAGGGGTTTGGGCGTATTCACTGCGTGGGATAATCTCTTCATTGCGCTCCATCGCGAGGCGTTTGCCTTCCAACCCTAGGTGTTTCACTAGAGTTTCAGCGGTGGCTGGGGTTTCTAACTGATGGGGTTGGCCGTTTACGGTAATAGTAATCATGATGTGATTGACTCAACTGTAATAGAATACGCCATTATAACTGATTTGAGGTCAAATCTGAGCCATGCAATTTAAAAATGCGGATAAGTCCCTTGAGCTTTCAGAGGCGCTGTTGAGTTGGTTTGACATTCACGGTCGCCATGATCTACCTTGGCAGCAGGAAAAAACGCCTTATCGTGTTTGGGTGTCGGAGATTATGCTGCAGCAGACTCAGGTGCAGACGGTGATTCCCTACTATCAGCGGTTTATGCAACGCTTTCCCACAGTGCAAGCCTTGGCGTCAGCCTCTCAGGAAGAAGTGCTCTCTTTCTGGGCGGGGTTGGGCTATTATGCACGGGGGCGGAATTTGCATAAGGCGGCTCAGCAGATTGTGGCCTTGCATGGCGGTCAGTTTCCACAAAGCTTTGATGAGATGATGGCACTGCCAGGAATTGGTCGTTCTACCGCAGGTGCAATATTGAGCATTGCATTGCAACAGCGGTATCCCATTTTAGATGGTAATGTAAAGCGGGTGTTGGCACGACTGGAGGCGGTGGCGTCCTGGCCTGGAGAGCGATTGACGGAGAGAGCCTTGTGGCAGTTGGCGGATCAGTTGACGCCTGCCGAAAGGTTTGATGATTATACGCAAGCGATTATGGATTTAGGGGCAACGGTATGTCGTCGAAGCCAGCCAAAGTGTGAGCAGTGCCCTTGGCAAAGGTATTGCCAAGCCTATCAAAATCGAGCGGTAAATGACTACCCAAAACCCAAACCTAAAGTTGAAAAACCGGAGCGGCATGCTCGGTTTTGGTTAATAGAAGATGCTCAGCAGCGCTTGTTTTTGCAAAAGCGTCCACAAAAGGGCATTTGGGGCGGACTGTGGAGCTTGCCTCAATCAGAGTTGGCAGCGGATTTGCCTGATGGTGTTCCTAAAAATTTGTTAGAATTGTTAGAAAACAGATCACTTAAAAACCAAAATGGCTTGCTGGCTGTGGCAGAGCCTCTTGCAGAGTTTAAACACACCTTTACCCATTATCACCTCTGGTTGCACCCAGTTTATTTCCCTTTGTCGGTTGTTATACCCGAGGAGGCAACAGAACTAGGCATTTGGGTCAGTCGGAAAGAGGCGGTAAATATGGGATTGCCAGCCCCAATTAAGAAAATTGTGCAACAGTATTAATTACATTTAGTTAAATTAATAAAAGGAACAGAATGATGAGCAGAAAAGTGCAGTGCGCCAAAATGGGTGAAGAGCTGGAAGGATTGGATTTTCCCCCTTTTCCTGGGCCTTTAGGGCAGAAGATTTTTGAAAATGTCTCTAAAGAGGCCTGGAAGCAGTGGCTGAATCAGCAGACTATTTTGATTAATGAATATCGTCTGTCAAGTTTAGATCCCAAGGCTCAAACCTTTTTAAAGGAAGAGATGCAGAAGTTTCTGTTTGGTGGAGAAGAGATTGAAATGCCCAAAGAGTTTGTTGCACCAGAATAGAAAGGGGTAAAAAGGTGTCTAGCCGAGAAATCTATATCGCTAAACAACCCATCTTTAATCGAGAGTTGCGTCTCTATGCTTACGAGTTGCTATTTCGAGATGGTCAGGGGCAGAATATCGCCAATGTGTTAAATGGTGAAGAGGCCAGTATACAGGTTATTTTGAACATGCTAGGCGAGTTTGGCTTAGATGAACTGGTGGGCAATGCGAGAGCCTTTATCAATTTTACCGATGGCCTTCTCAATCGACAGGTGCGCCCTATTTTGCCAGCTAAAAGGGTGGTAATTGAGGTGCTGGAAGATGTGAAAGTTACGCCAAGCTTAATTAGTAAGTTGCAAAATTTACGGCAAAATGGATTTACTATTGCTTTGGATGACTATATTTTTCACCCTGAGCTTCAGCCGCTTGAGGAGGTGGCCGACCTCATTAAGGTGGATATTTTAGAGGCGGGTCCTAAAAAGCTGATTGAGCATACCCAGCGTTTAAAGAATAAAGGTATTCGCTTGTTGGCAGAAAAAGTGGAAACGGAAGAGCAATATCTATTCTGTCACCGTTTGGGCTATGACTATTTTCAGGGCTATTTCTTTGCTAAACCTAAAATAGTTGAAGGTAGAGCGATCCCCCCTTCTAAGTTGAGTGTTTTGGAGCTATTGGCAAAGTTAAATGATCCCGATATCAGTTTAGTGGAGCTTAGTAAGCTGATTTCTCAAGACGTAGCTTTAAGTGAAAAACTGATGAAATTCGTAGGCAGCCTCCATGCAGGGAGTGGTGTGCAGGTCTCTTCCATTCATGATGCTGTGCTGAGATTTGGTTTACAGCGCTTGCAAAGCTGGGGGGGGATGTTAGCCTTGACCATGCTGGATGATAAGCCATCAGAGTTATTTAGAACAGCGCTGGTAAGGGCCAAGTTTTGTGAGTTGATTGGAGAAAAAATTGGTCGGCCTTCTAAAGAGGTTTATTACAC
>CAYOOU010000012.1:19922-21791 GCA_964405635.1 uncultured Piscirickettsiaceae bacterium | reverse complement strand
GGTTCGATCTCTGGGTGAATACCGTGCCCTAAGTTAAAGACATGTCCACTGCCTTTGCCATAGCTTTCTAGCACAGTAGCTACCTCTTGACGCACACGTTCTGGTGAAGCATAGAGCACCGTCGGATCCATATTACCTTGCAAGGCAACCTTGTCTCCCACACGAGAACGGGCATCGGCCAAGTCTAAAGTCCAGTCAATGCCCAAAGCATGCGCACCTGTATTAGCCATCTCTTCTAGCCATAGACCGCCGCCTTTGGTAAAGAGGATGACAGGGATTTCTCTACCCTCATGCTCTTTAATTAGGCCATCCACAATTTTCTGCATGTAATCTAAAGAGAAGGCTTTGTAGTCACGAGGGGTGAGTACGCCACCCCAGGTGTCAAAAATTTGCACTGCTTGAGCGCCAGATTCAATTTGAGCATTTAGGTAAGCAATCACCGAGTCGGCTAACACATCCAAAATTTGATGTAGCATCTCTGGTTGATCAAACAGCATTGCTTTGATTTTGGAGAAGGTTTTGCTGGATCCTCCTTCAACCATATAAGTGGCTAAAGTCCATGGGCTACCGGAAAAGCCAATTAGGGGCACTCGACCATTTAAAGCCTTGCGAATGGTGCTCACCGCATCCATTACATAACCTAAGTCATCGTGCATATCAGGGACATAAAGTTTGTCCACATCGGCTTGTGTGCGAATCGGGTGGTCAAATATAGGCCCTTCTCCAGCAGCAAAGCGTAAGCCTAGCCCCATGGCATCAGGAATGGTGAGGATGTCAGAGAATAGAATGGCGGCGTCCAGAGGATAGCGTTCTAAAGGTTGCAAGGTCACTTCACAGGCCAGCTCTTTATTACGACATAGATCCATAAAGGAGCCCGCCTTGGCTCGAGTTTCGCGATATTCTGGCAGATAACGTCCCGCCTGTCGCATCATCCATACAGGGGTACGGTCCATAGGTTGTTTTAACAAGGCGCGTAAAAAGCGATCGTTTTGTAGTTCTGCCATGAGGGTTCCTTTTGTAAAGTGAAAAAAGCTATTTTAACTGATTTTGGGCGTATTGGGCTGTCAAAACCATGCAGGACTGGGTGTTTTGATAAGCTTTAGGGTTGGTCATGTAGGGCGTCCAATAGATTAAGTGCATTGGGGGTTTCGATAACGACATACATGGCGCGTTTATAGAGAAAGCCATAGCCTCGTACTTCTGCAGTTTTACCTTGTAGTGACTTAACCTTACGATAATCAAACCTGTGCCAATCTTTTTTCTTTACCCGAATGCCCGTGGTGTCCATATTGATAATGTAGTTATTGCTGGTTTTCCATACCTTTTTTATAGGTCCTTGGATAATACGAAAACCGAGGTCGTCAAGTGTGAGCTCTGAACTTTTGACTAGGGGAAAGTGGAACTGAGGATACTTTTGGGCCACAGCCCACAGCCCGACCACATTTTTACGAGCATTAGCTTCGGCTTGCAGATAGCATTTGGCATGACGACTGTTTTCCGCTTCAGGGAAAAATAGTCCTAGACCACTTTCAAGCATGAGTCGCTCAATGGAGACAAGGCGCCCCTTTTCTTTAACATAGCCATGAAACTTCACCCGCAAAAACTTATCAGTTTTGACTTTGTCGTATTCAATGCCTACCATCAGGTCATGGTCGGCAAGAATTTGGTTAAGTTTTGTTTGGGCCTCTTTAGCAAGAGGTTGTCCATTTTGAAAGAATTTGGTTTTTTTCTGTCTTAAAGGTGTGTAGAGGCCATTGAGCATATAGATGGTGCCCTTGCTGACCATTTTATTACCTGCGGTGGCATAGTCCATTTTGACCCATTTGTCGATTTTAATGGGTTGGCAATCCTCAAGGGCGGCAAAGGCAA
>CAYOOU010000012.1:12411-19822 GCA_964405635.1 uncultured Piscirickettsiaceae bacterium | reverse complement strand
CCTTCGGTATCCACAAGGTTTTGCTGACCTGTGTAGAAAGGGTGGGAAGCGGAGGAGACTTCCACACGAATCAATGGATACTCATTACCATCAATGGTGATCTTGTCATCATTCTTTGGTTTGATGGTAGAGCGGGTTAAAAAAGTTTCGCCAGTTGAAATATCCTGGAAAACGACTTCGTTGTATTCTGGGTGAATGCCTAGTTTCATAGTGACAATTCCGTTATCTAATTTTTAGAAAGAAGGGATTATAATGCTAAGTCTTTTACTTTGCAACCCTTTTCAGAGATAAACTGCCCAGACTCAATTTGAGCAGTTTACTTTTAAAAAGTGTACCGTTTTATCGCTTCATAGAAGCAAACAGTGCTAGGTTGGTTTTGCTCACCTTCATCTGTTCAATCAAAGTTTCAATGGCTTCGACTTCATTCATGGATTGTAAGAAACGGCGTAGAATCCAGATATTTTGATACTCGTCCTGTGTGAGCAGTAACTCCTCTTTTCGAGTACCGGATTTGGTGATATTAATGGCAGGGAAGATTCGCTTCTCGGCAATATTGCGAGACAGATGTAGCTCCATATTACCGGTGCCTTTAAACTCTTCAAAGATGACTTCGTCCATTTTAGAGCCGGTGTCTACTAAAGCTGTGGCAATAATGGTCAAAGATCCGCCTTCTTCAATGTTTCGTGCCGCACCAAAGAAGCGTTTAGGGCGGTGTAGAGCGTTGGCATCCACGCCTCCAGTCAGAATCTTGCCTGAGGCTGGAACAACGGTATTGTAAGCACGTGCCAAGCGGGTAATGGAGTCTAGAAGAATCACCACATCGCGTTTGTGTTCTACCAAGCGCTTGGCCTTTTCAACCACCATCTCAGCCACTTGTACATGCCGGGTAGCGGGCTCATCAAAAGTAGAAGAGATGACTTCGCCTTTAACGGTGCGTTCCATCTCGGTCACCTCTTCTGGGCGCTCGTCAATCAACAGTACAATCAAGTAACACTCTGGGTGGTTTTCAGCAATAGACTGGGCCATTTGCTGCAAAATCACGGTCTTACCCGATTTGGGCGGAGCAACAATCAACCCTCGCTGACCCTTGCCAAAGGGGGCAGCAATGTCGATAATTCGGGGGGTAATATCTTCAGTGCTGCCATTACCAATTTCTAGGCGGATACGTTCAGTAGGGTGAAGGGGAGTGAGGTTTTCAAAGGCGATCTTTTTCTGTGCAACTTCGGGGGGTTCAAAGTTGATTTGTTCGACTTTCAGCAAAGCAAAATAACGCTCTCCTTCTTTTGGGGGACGAATTTTGCCAAAAATGGTGTCCCCTTTGCGAAGGCCAAAGCGACGAATCTGTCGAGGCGATACATAAAGATCATCGGGTCCTGCTAAGTAAGAGCCTTCCTCAGAGCGCAAAAAACCAAAGCCGTCTGGTAGGATTTCCAATACACCTTCGCCATAAATATCGACGCCATTGGCGGCTTGGGCTTTAAGAATGGCGAAGATAATGTCCTGTTTACGCTGTCGAGCAACATTTTCTAGTCCAAGCTCATTGGCAATGTCTAACAGTTCGGCGGCGGATTTCTTTTTAAGATCGGATAAATGCATAGTTGTATGGTCTGTTTGATTTGTTTCGTGAAGATTAATGTGAAAAGCTGTGATTGAGATGATTGGGAAAAGGTCTGCCGGGGATGAGGCTCATCCCCTGCCATAACATACAATATTTTTATAGGTTGCTGTCCAAGAAGCTGGTAAGTTGAGACTTGGAAAGGGCACCTACTTGAGTGGCTTCTACTTCACCATTTTTAAATAGCATTAAAGTTGGAATGCCACGAACCCCAAATTTAGGCGGGGTTGCTGGATTTTCATCAATATTAATTTTAACAATTTTGATTTTACCCGCGTAGTCAGGCGCTACTTCGTCCAAAATGGGGGCAATCATTTTACATGGCCCACACCATTCAGCCCAAAAGTCTACCAAAACAGGGATGTCGGATTTGATGACATCTTCTTCAAAAGTGGCATCACTGGTTGCCGTAATATGTTCGCTCATGATCTCTCCTAACTTATATAATATGCGTTGGTAACTACTTAGCTCACCCCTGAATACGCCATCTCTGCGTTGGAAAATGGTTATTTACGATTGTAAACTCACATTTTCTGCCTTAATCTGACTCGTTTCAGGCGCAAATCTGAATAGTTACATTTATTTTGCTCTCCTGTTCGCCATAGGGGAAAGAAAGTTTCGTTCACAAGTAAAGGGCGAAGGGCGTTCAGGAGAGTGTTGTATTATTTTAAATGAAGTGTTGTTGCAAAAATATTACAAAGTCAACAAGTCAAAATTTGGTTTTGTAATTATTACATTGTTTTAAATTAGGTTGCAAGTGCAAACCGAAAATTATTGGAATTTAAATGGATATTTCCCACATTATTGATGGCTTAAATGATGCTCAACGAGAGGCTGTGACGCTAGAGGAGACTCATGCACTGATTTTGGCAGGAGCGGGCAGTGGAAAGACTCGGGTATTGATTCACCGTATTGCTTGGCTCAATCAAGTGCTAGGTGTCTCACCTTATAATATTTTGGCGGTGACCTTTACCAATAAGGCTGCAGCTGAGATGCGAGGGCGAATGGAGCAGATGATTGGCGCCAAGGCTCAGCAGGTAACGATGGGAACCTTTCATGGCATTGCCTATCAGTTATTGCGTCGCCATTATCGGGAGGCGGGTTTACCACAGAGTTTTCAGATTTTGGACAGTGATGACCAAAAGCGGGTGATTAAGCGGTTGCTCAAGTCAATGGAACTGGACGAGTCTCAATGGCCACATCGTCAAGTGCAGGCTTTTATTAACGGTGAGAAAGAGGAAGGGCGTCGCCCCCACCATATTGACCCTGGGCATAACCCCTTTGTGAAAAAAATGGTCCTAATCTATCAAGCTTATGAAGTGCAGTGCCAGCGCTCAGGGTTGGTGGATTTTGCCGAGCTGTTGTTGCGTGCGCATGAGCTGTGGTTGAAAAATCCCGAGGTGTTGGGGCACTATCAGCAACGGTTTCGCCATATTTTGGTAGATGAGTTTCAGGACACCAATAGTTTGCAATATGCTTGGTTGCGGGTGCTGGCCGGAGGCAGTGGCAAGTTGTTTGTGGTGGGGGATGACGATCAGTCTATCTACGGTTGGCGGGGGGCAAAAATTGAGAATATCCGCCAGTTTGATCAAGATTTTGCGGGGGTAAAGGTGATTCGCCTTGAGCAAAATTATCGCTCTACCAATACGATTTTGAAAGCCGCTAATGGCCTGATTGCACACAATGAATCTCGATTGGGAAAAAACCTCTGGTCTGCTGGAGAGGATGGAGAGCCGATAGAGATTTATGAGGCCTTTAATGAGGTGGATGAAGCGCGTTATGTCTGCCACCAGATTGAGCAGTGGTGTGATCAGGGGGGGGCACGAGATGAGGTGGCTGTGCTCTACCGTTCTAATGCACAGTCTCGAGTGCTGGAACAGGCATTGCTGCAGGCACAGATTCCCTATCGGGTTTATGGCGGTTTGCGGTTTTATGATCGGGCAGAGATTCGAGATGTATTGGCCTATTTGCGGCTGATTCTTAATCGCAGTGACGATGCCGCTTTTGAACGGGTGCATAACCACCCACCACGGGGCATTGGCGCCAAAACGGCAGATAAGATTCGTACTGTCGCTAGGGAGCAGAGCCTTTCCCTGTGGGATGCTGCACAAAAGTTGATTGCGGAAAAAGGGCTTACTGCCCGAGCCGCCACCGCCATGCAGGGCTTTTTATCGTTGATAGAAGACTTTGATGCTCAGCAGCCTGAGACTTTGCAGGATTTGGTCATACAGGTGATTAGTCGTTCTGGATTACAGTTGCACTTTGAAAAGGATACTTCCGAGCAGGGGCAAGGTCGGTTGGAGAATTTGGATGAGTTGATTAATGCGGTGGCTCAGTTTGAATCTCAAAAGGGTAAGTCAGAAGTCCTGCCAGAGCTCATGACAGAAGCTGAAGCACCAGAAGCAGGTGAGATTTTTGCCGAAGAAACCAGTACGCCTCTGGCCGAGTTTTTGGCTCAAGCCACTTTGGAGGCAGGGGAGCAACAGGCCTCTGCCGGAGAAACGGCGGTGCAGTTAATGACCTTGCATGCGGCTAAGGGACTGGAGTTTCCTAAGGTGATCATGGTGGGTATGGAGGAGGGGCTGTTCCCTTCTCAACAATCGCAAGAGGACCCTTTGCGGCTAGAAGAAGAGCGGCGGCTGGCCTACGTGGGAATTACCCGTGCAGAGCAGTCACTCATCTTAACTTATGCTAATCGCCGTCGGCTGCATGGCCAAGAGTTTTACCCCAAACCTTCCCGTTTTTTGCAGGAGATTCCCTCCGAGTGTGTGCACTGGGTGCGATTGCAAGGCAGTGGGGCTCAGGTGCAGCCCACTCAAAGTAGTCACTTTTTTGGTGAAGAAAAATTGCAGGCCGCTTTGCAACAGCAGGCAGGCTATGCGCCTGGAGAGCGGGTGTTTCATCAGAAGTTTGGAGAGGGTATTGTGCTGGCTTGTGAAGGCAGTGGTGAGCATGCCCGAATTCAGATTAACTTTGACCATGCAGGCAGCAAATGGCTGGTGGCAGGCTATGCCAAGTTGGAAAAATTGTAATGTTTAAAGTAGAAAAGGTCTATCGCGTGCCCTATTTGGCTGAGGTTAGCCTTGAGGTGGTTGCTGGGGAGTGTGTGAGCATTATGGGTGCTTCAGGGGTAGGGAAGTCTGTATTGCTGCGAGCTTTGGCGGACTTGGAGCCGCATCATGGCGAAGTGTGGTTGCAAGACCAAGCACAAACAGCACAGAATTCTCCACAGTGGCGGCGTCAGGTGATGTGGTTTGGGGCAGAAACTGCTTGGTGGCATGACTCGGTGCAAGCTCATTTTGAAGAGGTGGCCAAGTGGGTGAAGGAAACACAAACTTCGGAAAAAGAAAGTCACAAAAACAGTAAAAAAACGGCAGAAATTTGCCAAAACGCCCAGTCCTGTTACCCGTTTTTTGATTTAAACAACACTTTTCGCCAGCGCTTAGAAGCAGGTATTGCCTGGCTGGGGCTAAAAATGCCCATTTTGCAACAGCCAGTGTGGCAGCTTTCCAGTGGAGAGAAGCAGCGACTGGCATTGTTGCGTGGGCTGCTGCTCAATCCTCAAGTGTTGCTGTTAGATGAGATTACAGCCAATTTAGATGAGCAGAGCACTCGCCAAGTGGAGGCTTTGGTGCAGAACTATGTGCTGCAACCCGAGACGCAACGGTGTGCCATTTGGGTAACGCATGATACGGCTCAGAGTCTGCGGGTGGCTAGTCGTAGGCTTTGGCTGACGGCAGAAGGTTTGCAGTTGGAGGCATCACAGTGAGTGAAAAGATTTCAAACTTTGTTGGCATTGTGCCCGCTCAGATTCAACTTAAAGAGGGGGTGCCAGTCGCTGAGGTCTTTGATGATATCTATTTTAATACCGAGGACGGGGCTGCAGAGACTGAGTATGTGTTTTTACTGCACAATCAACTGCCACAGCGATTTGAAAATGCCGAGCAGTTTTGCATTGTGGAAACAGGGTTTGGTAGTGGTTTAAACTTCTTGGTGACGGCACACCACTGGCTACAAACCGCTCCCTCCGATGCGGTATTGCACTTTCACTCAATAGAAAAGTACCCAATTCCTTTAGAGGTGCTGCGAACCCTTTATCAGCAGTGGCCGCAGTTTGTTGAGCTGGAAACAGAGCTATTAGCCAACTATCCGCACCTGCTGCCCGGGCGGCATAATCTACTTCTGTTTGATGGGCGAGTGCAGTTGAGCTTATGGTTTGGCGATGTTAGCCAGGTCTTGGCGCAACTGCCTTCAGAGTTGCGTGTTGATGCGTGGTATTTAGATGGTTTTGCGCCGGCCAAAAATCCTGAAATGTGGCAACCAGCCCTGTTTCAACAGATGGCGCGACTCAGTCATGCAGGCACTACCTTTGCCACCTTTACTGCTGCGGGTGTGGTGAGACGCGGTTTGCAGGCGGCAGGGTTTTCTGTGCAAAAAGATAAGGGTTTTGGCAAAAAGCGGGAGCTCTGTTTTGGGCAGTGGTCTGATGGTGGAGCGATAGAGGCGTTATCGCCTAAAAAAGGGGAGAAAGCCCCGTGGTTTGCGCCAGCCCCAGCTTTTGAGGCAGCAGAAAAAACGGCCATAGTGGTGGGTGCTGGTTTGGCCGGAGCCACTTTGGCCTATGCCTTAGTCGAGGCAGGGTATCAAGTCACTGTATTGGAGCAGTCGGACTCGGTGGCATCCCTTGCTTCCGGCAATGCGGCAGGCGCCATTCACCCTCTGGTGACAGCAGATTGGAACCTTCGCAGTCAGTTTTATTTGCAAGGCTTTGAAACCACCTTGCGTTGGTTGAAACCTTGGATTGCATCGGGTCAGGTCGAAGGCGCTTTAAATGGGCTGTTACAGCTGGCCGTCTCGCCTCAGATGGCCGAGCGACACCAGCAGGCGGTGCAGCGGGTCAACTTGCCCTCAAGCTTTGCTCAGTGGTGGTCTCCAGAGGAGATCGAGCGGCAGTGGGGCATTCAAACCGACTATGCCGGGTTATTTTTCCCACAAGGCGGCTGGGTGGTGCCCAAAACGGTGGTGGAAACCTGTTTAAATCATGCAAATATTACCGTGCAAACCGCGGTGCAGGTGCAGGACTGGGAATTTTGGCAAGAAAATGGCCCGTTTGGTTGGCAAGTTGAAACCAGCCGTGGACTTTTTCGAGCTTCAGTATTGGCCATTGCTACGGGGGCTTTAAATGAACGGTTAAACCAAAAGCTGGGTCTGTCCATTCGTCCGGTGAAAGGGCAGGTGAGTACGCTCTCTAATGCCTGTGTGCAAACCACTTTGCTGGGCAGTGGACGGGTGGTGACCCATCAAGGCTATTCGGTCTTTAAGCCAGACACTTTGGTCACTGGTGCGACCTTCGAGGCACCGGATCTCTCTCCTTTAACGCGTCCTGAAGCGGATCAAGAAAATATTGCTCAGTTGCAACAGGCAGTGCCCAATGCGGTGGTGGAAGTGTGTGAAGATATTCAAGGGCGAGTAAGCTTTCGTCCCACTACGCCAGATCATCTACCGATTATCGGAGCGGTGCCAGACTGGGCAGGGGTGAAGCGTGACTTTTTGCAACAAAATGCCAGTAAAATGCCGCATCAATACCCGATGATGTCGTATCAGCCGGGCCTTCTGGTCTCCAATGGGCATGGGCCCAGAGGATTGATGTCGGTATTTTTAGCGGCAGAGGAGGCGGTACGACAACTGCATGGCGTGTCCAGTGGGTTAAGTGAACGTAGTCGCCAAGCGGCACACCCCGCTCGCTTTACCATTCGTCAATGGCGACGGCGGTAGTATCCATGATACAATGCGCAA
>CAYOOU010000012.1:0-12311 GCA_964405635.1 uncultured Piscirickettsiaceae bacterium | reverse complement strand
TCGCTTTACCATTCGTCAATGGCGACGGCGGTAGTATCCATGATACAATGCGCAATATTGTATAGTTGATATTAAATGTTTAAGGAGTGAAGATGAAGTTTAAGCAAAAAGTTAAGTTGTGGCTGGGAGGCTGTGTATTGAGTTTGGCAACCACAGGCTCTGCTTGGGCGGTTGGTCAGGCCGGAGGAAGTATTGCCCTGTCTGATACCACTGCAAATTTAGGTGTTTTCTCTTTAAAAGAGACTGCTGTGGATGTGACCCGAGTGGGGGCTAACTTTTTCTATAATGAGCCTGGAGACAAGTTTTTATCTACAGAGCTAGAAGTTAATCGAAAGGGGTTAACCAATAGTAAAAATTTAGAGTTTGGCGTAAAGGCTAAAGCTTTTTATCTGTCGCAGCAAACGACAAAAAATGATGGGTTTGGCCTAATGCTAGGGGTAACTGGGCGATATTGGATACCTGCAGAAATGCCAGCATCCGTTTTCTTTGAACTGATGAATGCCCCCCAAATCATCACAGGAGGAAAAGCTGACAGTGTCACGGATATGCAAATCCGAGCAGAAGTACGCATTCTACCCAAGGTCAACGCCTTTATTGGCTATCGCTATCTAAGCGCAAATTTTTCAGGTATTGGTAACAGTTATCAACTTGATAGTAATGCTCATATTGGGGTAGAGGTGGGCTTTTAACCCTTGATGCTGGAAATTTGGCTTGCCAGAATCAAGCAGCTAGGTGCTTGTTTCACAGTTAAACCCAGGGATCTCACAGGGGTTCACTTCATCAATTTGCTCAGGTTTAAGGTATTGTTTGGCGTACTCTAGATACACTTTTTCTCGAATAAAGATATCGAATAGATCGGGATCAATATGACCGTCTTTTTTCATAAAGCCTAAAATGCGTAAGCTTTCAGAAAGTGTTTTGGCTTTTTTGTAGGGACGATCGCCAGCAGAAAGGGCTTCGTAGATGTCGGCAATGCCCATAATTCGAGCGGGAATGGAGAGTTGTTCCCGTTTTAGATGGTTGGGGTAGCCTTTACCATCCATGCGTTCATGGTGTCCGCCTGCATATTCGGTGACATGTTGCAACTCTTTGGGAAAGGGTAGTATGCTGAGCATGTGAATGGTGATGGCGGCATGGCTTTCGATAATTTTTCGCTCCTCTTCGGTTAAAGTACCCCGTTGAATTTGTAGGTTTTGTTTTTCATCTGTTGAGAGAAGGGGTTCACTCTCTCCTTCTAGGTTGGTAAGTGTCAGCTGATGCATCCCTTCTATAAAGGCATTGTCCTCCTCATTTAGGAATTCTCCTCCGGTATTGATTTGTTCTATTCTTTTGAAGTGCTCAAGGGCGTTTTTAAGTTTTTGTTGAATGAGTTCTTTAGGGGCGTTAAGTTCTTGCACAATATCTTGGTAGGCTTTAGCAGTTAGCCGCATTTTAACCAGATTAATACGGTCAAATTTGGTCTCCAGCTTAGTGGACTTGTCCATAATGTAGTCAGGAATAGCCAGTTTGCCGGCATCATGTAACCATGCGGCTGTACTGAGTTCGTAAAGGTCATTTTCATTGAGATGAAAATCTTTTAGGGGGCCATAGTCCACTCGATCGGCCGCTTTAGCGAGCATCATGGTGATGACGGGGACATGTTGACAGTGTTTACCCGTGTAGGGGGATTTTTTATCAATGGTATCTGCGATGAGCTCTGAAAAGCTGATAAAGAGGTTTTTATGTTTTTCAATGAGGGCTTTGTTGGTTAAGGCAATGGCAGCTTGTGAGGCAAGTGATTTGGCTAAACTTTCGGCGGTTTGATCAAAGGGAACGACTTGATCGTGTTCGTTTTTTGCATTAATTAATTGCAATACGCCTATAACTGTTCCTTCAAAATTTTTAAGGGGGATAGCCAGCATGGATTGTGTACGGTAGTGCATTTTTTTGTCGAAGGCCAAAGCCCCGCTAAAGTCGAATTTATCAGTGATATAGATGTCTTCAATATTGACCGCTTCGCCTTTGTTAGCCACATAGGCGGCAACCGCCGAGAGGTTGTCACTGCCATCCTCTTTTTTTAAAGGGATTGGAGGGATGGGGACTTCTTTTGTGTAGGTGCCGCCCATTTGAATATTGAGGGAGTCATTAAGTACTACATTAAAATGCAGCCGTGCATCATTAACCAGATAAAAGGTTCCGCCATCTGCATTGGTCAGTGACTTGGCACTTTGCAGAATTTTTTCCAGTAAGTGAGTTGTATTTTTTTCGGCAGAAAGTGCAATGCCAATCTTATTTAAGGCTTCTATTTTGTCGTAAATGCTGGTGTGTGCATGGGAATGCATGATAATCCTTTAGGTAAAATCTAGATGCTTAGATATTAGTTTGACATAGTTTGTTTTTAATGTAAATATAGGAACTCTTAGGGTAAAAGTAATGGAAAATGGTTACATGAAGCTAAGAGTTTTAGGTTGTAGTGGTGGTGTTGCACCGGGTGCTTATACCACTTCATTTTTGATTGATAACTCTATTTTAATTGATGCGGGGACAGGACTGGGGAATTTGACCATTGATGAGATGGCAAAGATTACCCATGTTTTTTTAACCCATAGCCATTTGGATCACCTGAGTCATCTGCCCTTTATGCTAAACAACCTGATTGGTGAGCGGTCGGTCTCTATTAAAGTGTATGCGATGCATGAGACTTTAAAAGCATTGCGGCAGCATATTTTTAATAATGTTATTTGGCCAGACTTTACCCAACTGCCTTCTAAAGAACATCCTTGTGTCACTTTGCATCCAATGGAGGTGGGAGAGAGTCTATCGGTCGGCGAAATTAAAATTATCGCTTTGCCAGCGGAACACTCAGTGCCAACCTTAGGTTTTTGGGTGGGGAGTTTGCAGGGGGAGGGCTACTTTGCTTTTAGTGGTGATTGTGGCGTCAATCGCGCCTTATGGCAGGCTATAGATGAGTTGCCTCGGGTAAAGGCTTTGATAGTGGATGATCAATATTTGGAAAAGGAGAAGGCGATTAGTGCTCTGGCTAAACATTATTATCCTGCAGCCTTACAAGCTGACCTTGAACAACTCTCCTATCGCCCCCAACTCTACTTAACACACCTACCTGCGTATAAACCTGAGGAGGTGTTTGCTGAGGCTCAGAAGGTGCTGGCTCAGTGGAACCCTCAGGCATTGCAGACTGGACAAGTGTTAAGATTTTAGATGGCAGCTTTACACTCTAAAAAGCACCGAAACCGCCATGGTATTGTGCTGGCGGTAGCAGTGTTTGTGGTGGTGAGTTTGCTTTTTAGCCTCAATGGATTCCGCACTTTAGAGTGGTTGGTCGATGACTTTAAAACCCGCCTATTACGGGCAGAAACTACAGCAGATAAACAGGTGGTGGTGTTGCTGGTGGACGAGTCTTCGTTATCGGTAATGGAACCATTGGTGGGGCGCTGGCCCTGGCCTCGCTCTGTTTGGGCCGATGTGCTGGAGTATGTGGCGATGGGGGGCGGCAAGGCGGTGGTATTCGATATTCTGTTTACGGAACGAAGTCATCAGCAAGGTAAGGGGCTTAACCCACATGATCAGGCACTGGTAGAGATGGGGCAGCAAACCGGTTTTGCCATTCATGCCATGCAGTTGCTACAAGATCCACAAAACCCCTACGCCAACCGCCCACTACCCAAAATTTTTCCTCAAAAATTTGCTTTTAATCCGGTGGAAGGGGTGCCTAAAACGCACAATAACACCTTCTATATTCCTTTTAGACAGCTTTATGAAAGTGCTCACCGTATGGCGGTGGTGGAGTTTTCTCCTGACTCTGATGGAACCTATCGTCGTACGACCTTGTTAAGGGATTATCAAAATCATTTTTATCCTGTTCTCTCTCTTGCTCCCTTAATCGATCTTCTTCATCTGAAAAGTGCCCGACAACAAGGGCAAATTTTACAGTTTCAAACCGATAAAGCCCCTTTAGAAGTCCCTTTGGATCGGCAGGGGCGCTATCAGGTGAACTTTTACCGTCACTTTAATAGTATTTCGGTGGGCAGTGTGCTGGCCTCGGTAGCGACTTTACGCAAGGGTGAGGTGGAAAAGTTATACCAAGATTCTCAACTTGTTCCGCCTGATTTTTTTGCTGACAAAATAGTGTTTGTGGGCACAAGTGCCGTTGGCTTAGAGGATATGAAGGATACCCCCATTCAGAACCGTTGGCCTGGCGTCTATCTTCACGCCTCCATTGCCAGCAACCTTTTACAGCAGGACTTTGTTTATACGCCCCCTGCTTGGACGGTGTATGTGATGATGGCGCTTGCAGTGATGTTGAGCACGCTATTAGTGCTGGGGGCTTCTTCTATTTTGATGCAGGTAGGCTATCCGCTGGTTTTGGCATTTTTTTATGTGGCGGTGAATATTTGGGTGCAAAAGCAGACAGGGTGGCAGCTAGATTTGGTACCGGTGGTGGCAGCAATTGTTTTAACTTGGTTGACCATGAGTGGATATCTTTCTGCGACAGAGGGGCGAGAGAAACGGCGGGTGCGGAAGATGTTGGCTCAGTATGTTTCCCCGGCTGCTTTGGAGACGGTGCTGGATCAGTATGAAGACCAGATTCAGGCAGAGGTGGGGGATGAACGGGAAATGAGTGTAGTTTTTTCCGATATTCGAGGCTTTACGACGCTGTCTGAAGGGCTGACACCCGCACAGGTGGTTTCACTGTTAAATATCCATTTAGATGCCATGACGCAAGTCACCTTTCAGCATGGTGGCACCATGGATAAATTTATTGGGGATGCGACCATGGCTTTTTGGGGGGCGCCACTACCAGATCCTGAGCATGCATTGCATGCAACACAAGCAGCAGTGGCGATGCAGAGAGCAGAAAATGCGGTGAATGTTCAATTGGCAGCGCAGGGGTTGCCGCAAATTGCCATTGGGGTGGGGGTGAATACCGGTAAAATGATTTTGGGCAATATTGGCTCCTCACAAAAGCTGGATTATACGGTGATTGGTGATGCGGTAAATTTAGGCTCTCGTTTGGAAGGGTTGACCAAACAGTATCAGTTGAAGGTACTGATTTCTGAGTTTACCCATGCAGCACTACAAGGGCGCATCCCCTGTTTATCCGTGGACTTGGTGCGGGTAAAAGGTAAACATGAGCCAGTAAAAATCTATAGTCCACTCTGTTTGGCAGAGGATTCGGATTTTGAGCAGTGGCAGCAGGTGGCAGAACTTTCAGAGGCAGCTTTTAGTGCTTATCATCAGCGGCAGTTCCAACAAGCATTAGCACTTTATGCACAACTGCCGGATCAGTTTGTCTTTTTTAAACAGCTTTATCAACAACGCTGTAAAGCCTATCTTAAAAATCCACCACCTGTTGATTGGGATGGTGTTTATACCTTAACTACAAAATAATTTTAGCTTATATCCTAAAATCTGAGCAGTGCCCAATTTTTTCGATGGATTCATCTCGTGCAAAGTTCTCTTAAAGTATAATAAATGGAAATTCTTCTTTTGAGTTAGTAGGCAGTTTTGCTGCAGGCTATCTATTTAGTCAGGAATAAAAAATATGAAACCATCTCAAACACCCATTTTTAAAACCACTAGCAAAGAGCTTTATGACCTCAGTGACTTAGACATGGAGTTAATTCGAGCCGTAGCAGATAGCTTTATTCAGCAGTATGGAAGCTTGGATGTAGAAACAGGTGGGACAGTGGTGGCACCGCATCAAACTTGTATGGCGGATGAGTTGCAAAAAATGATGGCTCAACCGGAGCTAGGTATGCGTCAGGTAGTGCCTTTGATTGCTATGTGGGTTGAACAGTTTGGTTTGCGCTTTGATGAACCTTTATTTAAATTGGAATTGAATCGCCTTAAGCTTAAACAAGCCCTTGCTGATCAGCTTAACCGTTTGGTGGCTTTAAAACGGCCGGTGACGGTAAACTTTTCGGTGTTAGAGGTGCTCTCCATGCTGGATAGTCATGAGATGATGGAGAGTGTGCCCTATATTGAGTTCCAGATTAAAAATCAGTTGCCGAATCCTATCAAAAACACGGAAGAGCTGATTGAGCGTATTCGAACGCTTTCTGAACATAGCGAAAAGTTTATAGAGATTAAGCTGACTCCCGAAATGTTTTCCCATTTAGAGAAGCCAGAGGAGAGTCTAGAGGAGAAGGCGAGAAAGTGGCTGGATAAGACTCAGTCTAAGTATCAATATAACCTAAATGCTTTTTTTAAAGAGTATGACAAACTGCCTAAAGAGATGAAAGAGGCAGTGAATGAGATTATGGATGAGAATATTCAAAAGGGAAGCCAGGGACAGCGTTACCAAACCTTGGATAGTGAAGAGTATTATGACACCTATACCCTCATTCGTAGAGCACTGTTGCGTATTTTAAAATGGTTTCAGCGTAGCTAATTAAAGAGAAACTATTTCAGCAAGCTGGTTTACCTTTTCAAGCTCCAGTATTATCGTCTATTCATCATGTAGTGGCAGTTTTTTAATGCTCGACTAAAACCTATGAGGCTGACGGGTACCTGTTTTCCAGTTTTGGTGATTAGGAAGGCTTTTCTCCCTTTTTTGAACAATTTCACAATCTTTTTAGGGGTGGTTTTATCCGCTTTATTGAATTGAAACTGGACTTTTTTGACCTTTAGGGCTTTGAAGGGCTCCTTTTTTTGATTATCGTCTTGAACCTTAGATTTAAAATTTATTTTACCCAATTTCATTTTAGGGCTATATAAAATCTGAATAGTGGCTTGTTTATTTTCTGACACCAGCATACAACCAGCAGGCTTGCCCTTTTTATTTAACGCACCTATTGAAAGCCAGTTGGCTTGGGCAGGAGGGGCAGAAAAAAGTAAGCCAAGTGTAAGCAGAGACAGCAAAAGGGAGAAAAGACGGTTCATTGATAAGCTCCTGAAGTTTAGATAGAAATGTTTTATCACAAATCTTAAGGGTTTTCAAAAAATAGGCGTGAAAAAGGCTAAAATAGTGTGCAATACATTTTGGATTGAGGAAAAGTTTTTCTTATGAGGTCTCATGGTAATTATGCGGTTGTGGTTGCTGTCTGTTTTATAGGGAGATGCCTATTTTGACCCATTCATCTTTTTCTATATCGCATGCCAATACTTGGCGATTGGCGCCTTTAATGGCCGCATTGATGATTGCTCTAGCACCTTTCCCAATTCATGCCCAAACAACCAGTTTGCAAAACTCTGCAGTGGGCAACATTGAAACGGACGGCTCAACCAACACCTATCAATTTTCAGGTTCTACGGGAACCGTAGATATTGGCAATGGCTCTAAGGCGATTATTAATTGGTCAGCGTTGGGGCTTCAAGCTAGTGAGACACTCAACTTTAACAGTAACCAAGCGGCGATTTTTCTAAATAAGGTCACTGGTGGGGCAAGCTCTTTGATCAATGGTCAAGTTACGGCAGCGATGCCTGGTAGCACGCTGATTTTTATCAACCCCAATGGTATTGAGATTGGCAGTGACTTTTCCCTTTCCACTAATATTAATAATTTTCTACTCTCTACGCAGTCTTCTTATTTGGCCAGTGTGGGGAGTTTTTCTACTTTAACGGATATTCAAAATAGCTTTACAGACACAGGCTCTGGCATTTTGAAGATTAACAGTGACAGTGCAGGACTGGGGAATTTTAACGGAAATCTCTACCTTTATTCTGCAGGACTGTTGCAAGTCGTAGGCAGTGCCCCTTTGTCTATGAATGCCATTGTTGTCAGTGCGGATGATGAGGTGAATTTAACCACAGCTGTGAATCAAGCAGAGATAAGTTCCTTAAATAACCAGAATATTACCCTTTCCAATAGCGGAAGTTTGGTGCTGAATAAGATTAATGCTGGGACGGGAGATGTTGAAATAAGTGCGACAGGTGCTTTGACACAAGGCAGTGGTGCGATTACGGCTAACCTGTTGACGCTGAAGTCTGATGGACAGATTGGCACAACTTCAGTCCCTCTTGTAACCAATATTCACAGCCTTAAGGTTGGAGGCAAGCAGCAGAACGCCACTAATCATCATATATACATTCAGGAAAGTGATGGGATTGAGGTGTCAAGTGTGAATGCTGGAGCGGGGGATTTTGAATTACAAACACCGGGTAATATCACCTCATCGGGTACCATTTCTGCAAAAAATATCATCTTAAAAAGTACAGGGGGTAACTTAAGCCTGACAACCGTTAATGCGAATGATGAAATTCGACTGGAGGCACTTGGAGCCCTTCAAGCTGGCAACTTGCAAGCGGACGCCATTCAATTAAAAGCGTCAAAGATAGGTGTTTCCGCAGAGCAAAGGGTACAAGTCAATGCAGCGCTTGAGTTGGATATTCATACGACGGGGAAAGGACAACAGGATGCAGGTGCGGTTTATTTGTTGAGCGATGCAGGACTTACGCAACTTTCAGATCAAAGTTTTTTGGCTGAAAATCAGCCCCCCACGCTTGGCGATGCGAAAAGTACCTTAACTTTGGAGGGCGCCGTAGCTGACAGTCAAAAGGTGGATATTCAATATACCTCAGCGGCAGGCACGGTAACGTTAAATGGTGTGGATTTGACGGATAATAGCAGCAATGGACAAGCTTTAAAAGTGCAATTGGTACTTCAAGCTGCATCTGATTTGGCCATTGAGGGCAGTAACCGGATGACGGCAGATGTGACACTGCAGGCGGGTGACGAAATTTATGGCACAGGCGTTTTACAAGGTGCCGATAACGGCACTTTGCATTTGAAAGCGAAAGATATTGATCAATTGGCAGACAGTGCCAATGGCTATCAAAGTACGACACCACTGATGGTCAGTAGCGGCAATCTGGGGCAGCTACAGCTGACTACCTCAGGTAGTGCCGATATTCAAAGCCCGGGTGCCTTAATACTGGGTGAGAGCCAAGTCGGCGGTGATCTCTCACTACAAAGTGCGGGGAATATGGTTGGGCAGGGTTCCTTGAAGGTGCAGGGTCATACGGCTTTGAGTGCTACGGGGCAAACCATTAGCTTTACCCAGTCCAATGATTTGAATACGCTCAGTGTGACGGCTGCACAAGCCTCCATTGTCGATCAAAATGCCTTGGTGCTATCTGATTCAAGCTTGAGCGGTGACTATCAGGTGACTACGGGGGGAGATTTGACCGACAGTGGCATGGTGGTTGCAAATGGACTGAGTTTTCGCACGCAAGGCAAGGTTGCACTGGATCAACTGCAAATCGCCAGCCTGAATCACTCATGGGCGACAGATAGTGTGGTTGTACACAATCAACATCAGAATTTAACGGTGAATAATTTAGTTATCTTTTCAAATCAAACCCAGAATAAAACGGTCTCCCTAGAAAGCAGTGGTGACATTGAATTAAAAGGTGTGATAACAGGTGGAAAGGATATAACGGGTCATACGCTGAATGATGCACAGAGCATACGATTTGACCAAAGTTTGTCTGCGGCAGACTTTGCGGATAATTCCTTGAGTTACCTGAAAAACATTCAAATTACAGCTTCTGGGGACATTACGACCCCCAATCAAGTCGATGCAGGCCTGCTCAAGGCAGAAGGGTTTGCTTTAACCGCTGATCAAGGGATTGGTGCTCAGCCAAATGTATCTCCAGGGACACAGCAGGGGATAAAATTAGACTGGGAAGCCGATCATGCAACAGATACCGATAACTTAATTTTTACCTTTACCAATCGTAATATCGGTGCAGAGGAGCGACTGGCAGCAACCCTTGTGGGCAGTGGGAGTAGCACCTTCGCACTACAGGACTATATCGATGGTCGGCTACAGTTTCAATTTCCCAATGATGCCAACCCTTCGGTAAGGGCACAAAAGCCTTTAGGTGGTTATCTTAGTGGCTCACAACTTCGCCTAATTCAAGCGGGAGAAGTGGCAGATTTTGACTTGAGCCTCACCACTCCAGCGGAGCGCATTCAATATATTACCGGTATAGAAACTGGAAAAGAAAACGCTCAGATTCCAACCGAACCTAGCCAAATTATCAGTGGAGAGATAGAAACCACAGCTATAGAGATCCCCCAAGAGAATGTAGTTGGTAAAAGTGTCACACTGATAGAATTAGTATCTAATAATCATTCAACGGATATGAACCTCACGGATCAGTCGAATACCGTTTTGGATATTACAGAGCCCACACAACCTCAACAAAACCGTGGTGAGGCAGTGACCGAAAGCATACTGTCAACAGAGCCTCAAACAAGTCAAACTACGATACAAGTGGTAGAGGCCTCTGCATACACTGAAAATACAACCAGTTTAGAAACGGCCACCACCACACAGGAAAGTGAAGTTGGAACACAAAAAGATACCGTCATAAAGGCAGAAACCCATTTAGAGAAAATTAATACAGAACAGGTGGTTGAAATGGTAGAAGCTACCACTGAAAGTACCACAAACACTTCCCTAGAAGGCGATATAGATACGGTTTCAACAACGAAGATTGATAAGACAAAAATTTCCGAACAGACTCATCCAGAGTCCCCATCAGGCAGTAGTCGTACAACTGATGAATTGTTAGAGGAGCTGGATGGTGAAACGAGAGGTACTGGTGGGCAAGAAACGTCGAAAAAGCACGTGACAGAGCGTCCCTCATTGACGCCGGATATTGAGCAGATGGGGCAGAAAGATAACGCAGATACAGGGCTCACAATAATAGAGTCAGTAGAAAAGTTACTGAGTATTGAAGAATCTTTTGCTGAGGCAGAGATAGATGTTACCACAGATGCAACTTTAGAGCCTGAGCAAGAAAAAGCGCCTTCAGAAGTGGTCGCTGAAGAAGTAGAAAATTCTCTAGATGCAGAAACCTCAGAACCACCGTCACAATCACAAGTTGATACTGAGGTTACTCTAACTTCTTCAGCGGCAGTTGACAATCAGGTGGCTATGGAAGATGAGGAAGTTATTGGTGAGGCTTACGCAAATGCACTGGTAGAAGCTTCTGCAAGTGATACAGCGACTCTATTAGGCTATATGCAAAAAATATTGAATGAATAGCCGCAACTAAACTAAAGAAGGGAAAAAGAATGAAGCGTAGGAAACAGGGGGTCAGTTTATTGAATTTTGGCGCTTTTACTGCCACATTTGTATTGGGCAGTGGAGGGGCTTGGGCAGCGACTCAACCACCGCCTCCGGTCAATGCAAAGGAGGTGCTAGAGGCTTCGCCCGTATTGCAACAGCAGCCTTTGGCACCCAAAGCAGAAATTGCCCCCGTAGATGTTCCAGCCATAACAAAAGAGGCACAATTAAAGCAGAAAAGCCGCGTTCGATTTATTTTGACCTCTGCGGTGGTGTTGGGAAATACGGTTTTGCCAGAAGAGGCAATAAAAAGTATCGTTTCTCAGTATGTGGGTCAATCAGTTGGGGCTGCTCAGCTTAAAGCCATTGCTCAAAAGATTACAGAACGCTATCATCAAAATGGCTATGTAACCTCCCGCTGTTTTATGCCAGCCCAAAAGGTGAAGCGTGGTCGGGTTGTGTTTCAGGTGGAAGAGGATAAGTTGCAGGACTTGGCCTTTCAAGGGCTTGAAAGCTTTGATTTTGATAAGCGTTTCTTTATGCAGTTTATCTCTGATTTAAAGGGCAAGGTGGTTCACCTACCCACCTTAGAAAAGCGGTTGCAACGACTGGTGAGGGTGCCGGCACAGAAGATTCAACCCAAATTGGTGAAGGTGGATTTTGGTCGTTCTAATTTAGTGTTGGAAATTACACCAAGGCCAGATTTTTATGATGTGAGCTTTAACAATATGGGTAGCCGCTACACGGGACGAGAGCGATTAAACTTGACCACCCGCAGGAACAATCTAGCGGGACGACTAGACAGTTTGCAAGCCAGTGTTCAGGTGGCACAAAACCCTCGAAACTTTTCATTGGCCAATGTGCAATATCACTATCCAATTGGATCGAAGGCAGGGGTGTTGAGTTTGAGCGCTTCTCGATTGGATTATCAACTAAACCCTAAAGAGGTGGGCTACAGTGCTGTACGCTATGAGGGGGGGGCAACAAGTTATCAACTGCAATATACTCAGCCTTTGCTCATTGAAAAGCAGGTGAACCGCTGGCTGAACAAACTTTCTCCTCGTGAAACACCATTGCGATTTGAGGCAGAAACGATGGTGGGACTAGAGATAAAGGAGACCACCTCAGACACGATTTATAATGATTTTAATAGTGCCAATTTTCCAGCAGGCTACCGTACTGTGCAAGGTAAAGATAAGTTAGTGGTGCCCATGATTGGCGTACAGTTTCAGCATCCGGATCAACTCTTCTCTCAAACAGCTTTAAACCGCTATAGTCTTAAATTGATACACT
>CAYOOU010000011.1:6425-27462 GCA_964405635.1 uncultured Piscirickettsiaceae bacterium | reverse complement strand
AGCGTAAAGGGTTGTCTGTAAAAGATTTAGAACCTATGATTGGTAGGCGTAACAGAGTGTATGAGATTCTTAATCGCAAACGCTCACTTACATTAAAAATGATCTGGAAGCTGCATGAGGGTTTAGGCATTCCTGCTGAGTCCTTAATTAAACCTCCCCAAGCTCATGCATAAAACGATGTAACAACTCAGCTTACCCCTGAAATCCACCACTTCTGCGTTGGAAAATGGTCATTTACGGAACGAACATTTTCCGCCTTGAATTGATGAATTTCAGGGGCAATCTGAGCAGTTACTGGGTTAATGGAGTCGTTATTTACCATGGCTAAAGGTAAGGATTTGCCAGAAATTTTGTCTGAAACGGTGGTGGCACAGTCCCGTCTTTTTACAGTGCAGGCTCAGAGGTTACGCTTTCAAAATGGCGTTGAAGTGGTTTATGAAAGAATGCTTAGCAAGTCGCAAGGGGCTGTGCTGGTGGTGCCGATGCTGGACAGTGAAACGATGTTATTGATTCGTGAGTATGCAGCAGGCATGGGGCGTTATGAGTTGGGCTTTCCTAAAGGTAAAATTGATGCAGGGGAGGATTGGGCGGCGGCCAGTATACGAGAGTGTATGGAGGAGGTGGGTTATCGTCCTGAGAAAGTCACCTTGTTAGATTCAGTAAGCTTAGCTTCAGGCTATATGACGCATCAAACCCATATTGTGCTAGCCGAAGGATTAAAACCTGAGTTTGCTGAAGGTGATGAGCCCGAGCCTTTGGAGGTGGTTGAGTGGAAACTTGATAACTGGCAGGCTTTGCTTAAGCATCCAGAGTTTAGTGAAGGCAGGGCTTATGCGGCTCTGCTACTTTTGCTGTAACGCCTCATGTCCCCCCTGAAATCTGCCACTTCTGCGTTGAAAAAGGGTCATTTACTGAACGAACATTCCGCCTTGAATTGACAAATTTCAGGGGCAATCAGAGCAGTTGCTTTTTGCAGAACACGCTCGTTTAATCTCTTCAAATAACTGGTCTAAATCGTCTGCGGATTGAATCCGTATCCCTTTTCCTGCTTGTAGTTCATCAAGCCCTTGTTGTAAAGAAGCCTTTAAGGATTGGATGGATTCTTCATATCGCTCCATCGGTTACCTCATGAGTTCATAAATCTATCAATCCGATTCAGCGCTTCTTTTAGATTTTCCATGCTGGTCGCAAAGCTAATTCGCAGATGCTTTTCGGCGCCAAAAGCGGAGCCGGGGACTAGGGCAACCTCTTCCTCTTCTAGAATGGCGGCTGCAAAGTCGGCATCTTTGTCAAAGCCTTTTTGCGCCATGGCATCAGACACATCCATAAAGGCGTAAAAAGCGCCCTGAGCTGGAATGCACTTAAAACCAGGAATTTGGTTAATGCGCTCCACTACAAACTGGTGCCGTTCCTTAAAGGCAGTCAGCATGGTTTGAATGCAGTCTTGAGGTCCATTCAGAGCTTCCACAGAGGCATATTGAGAGATGGAGCAAGGATTGGAAGTGCTTTGGGACTGCACCTTGCGCATTCCAGCAATCAAATCCTTGGGGCCACCGGCATAGCCAATTCGCCAGCCGGTCATGGCGTAGGCTTTGGAGACGCCGTTCATTACGACGGTGCGATCTTTTAGCTCGGGGGCGACTTGCAAGATATTGGTAAAGGGGGTATCGCCCAAGATAATGTGTTCATACATATCATCGGACGCGATAATCACATCCGGGTATGCCTTTAAGACCTCAGCTAAATCTTGAAGCTCCTCTTTGGTATAAACGGCTCCCGTGGGGTTGCTGGGGCTATTAAGTACCAACATTTTGGTTTTGGCGGTCAAGGCATTGGACAACTGCTCTGGTGTGATTTTAAAGCCCTGTTCAATGCCCGCTTTAATAATGACGGGTACACCTCCAGCTAACAGTGCCATATCGGGGTAGGAGACCCAGTAGGGGGCGGGAATAATGACTTCATCCCCCTCATTCAGTGCCGCTTGGCAGAGATTGTAGAAACTTTGTTTTCCACCTGAGGAAACTAAAATTTCATCTGCTGCATACTCCAGGTTATTGTCCCGTTTGAATTTGGCTTGAATTGCCTCTTTCAACTCAGGAATGCCGTCCACAGCGGTATAGCGGGTTTTGCCATCAGTGATGGCTCGAATACCCGCCTGTTTAATGTGTTCTGGAGTATCAAAGTCGGGCTCCCCTGCGCCAAGGCTGACAATGTCTTTGCCTTGACGACGCAGCTCAGCGGCTTTAGCGGTAATAATCAGGGTTAAAGAGGGTTGAACACGGTTGACTCGGTCTGATAAACGATTGGCATTTGGGCTCATAATCTGTCTCTTTTAAATATGCAAGAATGTATGGATTATAATATCGAGTTTCCGTTTTGGATAGAGGATTTATGGCAAAAAAATTTGAATTGGTCTCATCTTATGCCCCTGCTGGGGATCAGCCAACGGCGATTGCCCAGTTGGTGGAGGGGCTAGAGGATGGAGAAGCCTTTCAGACGCTGTTGGGGGTGACGGGCTCAGGGAAGACCTTTACCATTGCCAATGTGATTAAAGCCGTGCAACGCCCAACCATTATTATGGCGCACAATAAAACCTTGGCAGCTCAGCTCTATGGCGAAATGAAGGGTTTTTTCCCCAATAACGCTGTGGAGTATTTTGTCTCCTACTATGACTACTATCAGCCTGAGGCCTATGTGCCCGCTTCGGATACTTACATTGCCAAGGATTCTTCGGTGAATGAGCAGATTGAGCAGCTTCGGCTCTCTGCCACCAAGGCGTTAATGGAACGGGAAGATGTGATTTTGATTGCCACGGTTTCGGCCATCTATGGATTGGGGGATCCGGAGCAGTATTTGAAGATGATTTTACAGCTACGGCTGGGCGATGAGGTGAGCCAGCGGGAGATTTTGCAGCAGCTCACCACCATGCAGTACACCCGCAATGACATAGAGTTGTGGCGAGGCACTTTTCGGGTGCGTGGCGATGTGATTGATATTTTTCCCGCTGAAGCCGAGCAGTATGCGGTGCGAATTGAGCTGTTTGATGATGAAGTGGAGAACATCAGCTGGTTTGACCCTCTGACTGGAGAGGTGGTTAGCAAGCCAACACGGGTGACGGTTTACCCTAAATCTCACTATGTCACGCCTAGAGAGCGGATCTTAAGTACCATTGAGCAGGTGAAGGGTGATTTAAAGATTCGTCTGGAGGAACTGCGAGCACAGAATAAACTGGTAGAGGCTCAACGACTAGAAGAACGCACCAAACTGGATTTGGAAATGATGCAAGAGTTGGGTTACTGCACCGGTATTGAAAACTACTCTCGTTATCTTTCAGGCCGGCCAGAAGGGGCCCCCCCGCCAACGCTGCTAGACTATCTGCCGAAAAATGCGCTAATGGTGATTGATGAGAGTCATGTGACCATTCCACAAATTGGGGGGATGTATAAGGGAGATCGTTCTCGTAAAGAGAATTTAGTGACCTATGGCTTTCGTCTGCCCTCAGCAATGGACAATCGCCCCTTGAAGTTTGAAGAGTTTGAACAACTGATGCCGCAAACCATTTTTGTTTCCGCAACCCCTGGAAACTATGAGGCGGAAAAAGAGGCAAAAGTGGTAGAGCAGGTGGTGCGGCCCACCGGATTACTGGACCCAGAAATTGAGGTGCGCCCAGCCTTGACTCAGGTCGATGACTTGTTAGGTGAGATTAAGCTGCGCACCGATGTGAATGAGCGGGTACTGGTTACAGTCTTGACCAAACGCATGGCGGAGAATCTGACGGAGTATCTGGAAGAGCACAATATTCGGGTACGCTATCTACACTCTGATATTGATACCGTAGAGCGGATTGAGATTATTCGGGATTTGCGCCTAGGAGAGTTTGATGTGCTGGTGGGGATTAACCTGCTGCGAGAAGGACTGGATATTCCTGAAGTATCGCTGGTGGCGATTTTAGATGCGGACAAAGAGGGCTTTTTGCGCTCCGAACGATCACTGATTCAGACCATTGGGCGGGCGGCTAGAAATGTACACGGCAAGGCGATTTTGTATGCCGACAAGATGACCGATTCGATGCAGAAAGCCATTGGCGAAACTGAGCGTCGCCGAGCCAAGCAGATGGCGCATAATGAAAAGTTGGGCATTACGCCGCAGAAGCTCAATAAAAAGGTCACTGATATTTTGGAAGACTCACCCTATGCAGTGAAGTCCCGAGGCAGTGGGCAGAAGGTGGCAGAGCCGGTTGTGAGCTATGGCAATGAATCTCATTTTGCCAAAATGAAGCCCGCAGAGTTGGCTGCTCATATTAAAAAGCTGGAAAAACAGATGTATGAAGCGGCCAAATCGCTGGAGTTTGAAAAGGCGGCACAACTGCGAGACGAGATTAAACAGGCTAAATTGGTTATACTAGAATGTTAAAAGGAGAAAAATTTGGATGAAGTGTTTTATAAAGAGAGCTTTGCGGACAAAATTTGTCATCACCTTAGTTTTATTTTGTAGTTTTCCTGTTTTGGCTAAAAATGCACCTGAGCTGTTGTTTAAACAGGCTTTGCAGTTATCGGAATCTGGTCAGTGCAAAGAAGCAGTTCTCACTTGGCGGAAGCTGCTGGATGAATCACCAAAAGATTTGGTGGTGGCGAATAACTTAGCGGTATGTCAGATGCAATTGGGGAACTTAAAGCAGGCTGAGAAGGTTTTGAAAACAGCCATTCGTTCAGAGAAAGTTCGTGCATTCGTATGGGATAATTTGGATCAATTGTATGCAGAGCAGGCACGTCAAGCATATGCCGAAGTTTTGGGAAAATCTAAGCACTCTGATCTAAAGGGGCGGTTTATTACGCAATGGCAAGCGTCGCAACCATACCAGAATGGGGATGATGAAACTTTTATTGTGCAACAACAAGTGCTAGAGCAGATACGCCAATGGCAGAAGGCATGGATGCAAAAAGATGTTCAGGCCTATTTGTCATTTTATGATCGCCGCTTTATTCCAGAAAAGGGGATGAGTTTAAAATCATGGAGACAACAGCGTAAGCGTCACTTAATCAGACCAAAGTATATTAAAGTTCGTTTATTCAATCAAAAACTGAGTGTGATCTCTCCTCAATGGGTGTGGGTACATGCAATGCAATTGTATCAGTCAAATTTGTTTAGAGGGCGTGACCATAAAGCTTGGTTATGGCATAAAACCCCTCAAGGTTGGAAAATGGTAAAAGAGTTAAACTTGCCTGGTCGTGTTCAGTAGGAATTTTGTATGCAAATTGTGGTGTTTTTTTTGTGTGTTGTTTTAAGTGTCACAACCGCACGAGCAAATGCTTATAAATCAGATATATTGGCTGAGCAGCAATTAGTGCAAGCTTTGGAGTGGGTGCAAAAGGGCGAATTTCAATCGGCCATTTCAGATGTAGAGTTATTGGTAAATCAGCATCCAAACTATCGATTAGCACGTTTGATGCTTGCGGAGTTTAGGTTAATTCAAGCAGGAAGAATGGAGGCATTAAATAGGTTAAGAAGAAAAAAACAGGTGCAAAAGTTGCTTCAGGAAGCCAAAGTTCGTTGGCAGTTTGCACATACCCCTCCTTCAGAGCAGGCCTTTGTAAAAAGGTATATTTGGAAACAAGGGGAAGATCCATTCATGGTGTTTGTTGATTTGCGGTCTAACCGGCTTTATTTGTATCAGAATCAACAGGGTGAACTGAGCTTGGTGGAGAGTGTTTATATCACTATGGGTAAAAGAGGGTTTGGTAAGCGGCGAGAAGGGGATAAACGCACACCGATAGGTATCTATCAAATCGAACGTTGGATTCCGGATAAAAAATTGCCAGATTTGTATGGAGTAGGTGCTTTAACCTTGAATTACCCTAATGCATGGGATCAGTTTTTAGGACGAACTGGATCTGGGATTTGGTTACATGGTACGCCAGCGAATACTTTTTCAAGAGCCCCTATGGATAGTCAAGGTTGCGTCGTGCTGGACAATGAGGCGATGTTGAGACTGGTTAAAACCTATTCATTGAAAAAGCATACGCCTGTACTGCTTATTGCAGATCAAAATACGAATTTAATTGATGTTAACGAAGACAAAGACAAGGTGTTAATTTCGATTCGAAAATGGTTACTTCAGGAAGTGGGGAAGTCAGATTTTGCTAAAATTTGGAAGAAAGTAGGGGTTTATCGTTATCCTGGTGAGAGAGGATTGATATATGTGAAACTGCCTAAATCAATGCAACAGCAAGCCCTTTTTTGGCAACAATCGGATAATGGGTGGAGGTTGGCTAGGCTTGCTATTGAGGAACAACAATTGAGTCAGCGTTAAAGAGAACTTTACATTAAAAATCAACTTCTTTGCTTTTTATTTTGTTTTCAATCCAGCTTTCTAAGTCTTGCCACATTTTTTTAATTTCTTGGGCATTGGGCAGCTTGCCCGAGTTGTTCAGTTCGACGGTGAGAACAGGAATTTTTAGGTACTCTCCTGCATAGCGACCTAGTGAACCAGGATAAGTGCCTAATGCTCGAAGTTTCAGGTTTCCAATTTTGTTGGGGGTGGCATGCTCTGGGCCATCATAGTCAAGCAATCCAAAAGGGGCGTGCACAGAGATGATGGCATCAGGTTGGTATCGTCGAATAATGCCTTGAATCCAGCGTGTTTCGATTTCACTGGCTGCATAGGGGCCGGGATAGCGCCTTTTGGCTTTTTTATAATGGTTTTTCCAGCTATAAAGTGCCAGTTCTGACCAGTCTGGGGTTGCAAAGTTGCGGTTGAGATCAACGCCATTGGCATTGGTTCGTGTGGCAGGGGCGTGCATCAAACCATCAGGGTTCGCAATGGGAAGAAATAACCACTGGTATTGAACTTGATCTTGTGAATTCAGTAAGGATTTCAGCCAAAGATAGGTGAGACTAATGGCTGCATATTCATCACCGTGAATGCCGCCGATAAAAAGGATTTTGCCTTTAGGCGGGCGGTTCTTATTGGGCAATACTTCTTTGATAACGAGTGGGCGATTTTGGTTTGTAAAGTAACCCGTCTCTTGCCATTTCATATTTATGCAGGTGGAAAGTTTTATGGTTCTAAGTTTATGACTTGCCTCATGACAGAGTTGATTCACGCTGTTGGCAAGAGACAGTTGTGGTTTTAATAGGAAAAAGGTGCTGATTAAGTATAGAGCAATTGGAATACTTTTTGTCATAAGCGTACTCAATTAGTCATCCGTTTTAATATTAAACATAGGTGCTTCATTAGGTGGTGTGCCTTTTTCTCCCTGTTCTTGTTTAAACCGTTGGCTGTTGAGCTTGATCTGCAAGCGCAGGTCATTGACGGCATCGGCATTGCGTAGTGCATCTTCGTAACGAATTTCTCCTTTTTCGTAAAGCTCGAATAGTGCTTGGTCAAAGGTTTGCATGCCTTGGTCTCTTGAGGCGGCAATAGCTTCTTTTAGCTCATGCACTTCACCTTTAAAAATTAGATCTGAGACCCTAGGGGTGTTAATCAGAATCTCAATGGCCGCGACACGCCCGCCACCGATTTTAGGGATCAGTCGTTGAGAGATAATGGCCTTGAGATTGAGGGAGAGGTCCATCAGTAGTTGGTCTCGCCGCTCTTCGGGGAAGAAGTTAATAATGCGATCCAAAGCTTGGTTGGTGTTATTAGCGTGTAGGGTGGAGAGGCAGAGATGTCCAGTTTCTGCAAAGGCAATGGCGTGATCCATGGTCTCTTGCGCGCGGATTTCACCAATCAAAATGACATCGGGGGCTTGCCTTAAGGTGTTTTTTAGTGCTGCTTCATAGGATTCGGTATCGGTTCCGACTTCTCGCTGAGTGATAATGCACCCTTTATGGGTGTGCACAAATTCAATGGGGTCTTCAATGGTGATAATGTGACCATGGGAGTGTTCATTGCGGTGTCCCACCAAAGCGGCTAGGGAAGTGGATTTCCCTGAACCCGTGGCGCCTACAAATAGAATGAGTCCCCGCTTTTGCATAATCAGTTCTTTGAGAATGGGCGGTAAGTTTAAGTCATCGGCATTGGGTATGGTGGTGTTAATCACTCGAATGACCAAGCCAGGTTCTCCCCGCTGGGTAAAGGCATTGACTCGAAAGCGAGCGACTTCGGGCAGTGCATAGGCAAAATTACACTCATGATGCTCGTCAAATTCAGCCTTTTGCTGTTCATTCATTAACCCATAGACTAATTGCCGTGTCATTGCTGGGGTGAGTGCTTCTTTGGTTAGCGGTTTGATCTCGCCATTCACTTTGATGGAAACGGGGGCCTGAGCGGTAATAAAAAGGTCGGAACCTTTTTGTGTGACAAAGGCTTTGAGCAAGGTGTGAAGGTTGTCTAATATGGCATTATTAGGCTGGGTACTCATTAGATAAAGTCCTCTTTTTTCACCGCTTTGATTCGAGCTTCTGCTTTGTCAATAACGCCTGCATTGACGAGTCTTAATAAATCTTGATCCAGCGTTTGCATACCATTTTTATTGGAAGTTTGAATGGTGGAGTACATTTGTGGAATTTTGTCTTCTCGAATTAAGTTACGAATGGCACTGGTAGAGAGCATGATTTCATGCGCTGCCACACGCCCACCTCCAACTTTTTTTAACAAGGTTTGTGCAATTACCGCTCTTAGTGACTCTGAAAGCATAGCTCGTACCATCGGCTTTTCTCCAGCAGGGAAAACATCAATAATCCGATCTACCGTTTTAGCGGCGGAGCTGGTGTGCAAGGTGCCAAATACTAGGTGTCCCGTTTCTGCAGCCGTCAGAGCGAGGCGAATGGTTTCTAAATCTCGCATTTCACCGACTAAAATAACATCGGGATCCTCCCTCAGGGCGGAACGTAGGGCGTTGCTAAAGCTCTTGGTGTCTCGATGGACTTCCCGTTGGTTGATTAGACAGCGCTTGGGTTGATGCACAAATTCTATTGGGTCTTCAATGGTGAGGATATGGTCATAACGGTTTTGGTTGATATAGTCCACCATGGCAGCTAGGGTGGTAGATTTACCTGAACCGGTGGGGCCTGTCACCAACACAATGCCTCGAGGGGTCAGGGCAATTTGTTTAAAAATTTCTGGTGCATTGAGATCTTCTAGGGTAAGAACTTTTGATGGGATGGTTCGCATGACCGCCGCAATGCCCCGATTTTGCATAAACACATTGACACGAAAGCGTGCAACATTAGGGAGTTCAAAAGAGAAGTCCACTTCTAAGTGCTCTTCAAACTCTTTACGCTGAGCATCGTTCATCACGTCATAGATCATGCCATGGGTGGTTTTTTCATCTAAGGGGGGCATGTCGATTTTACGAATGTCGCCATCAATACGAATCAAGGGAGGCAGGCCTGAGGAGATATGAAGGTCGGAGGCTTTTTGTTGTACGCTAAAGGCGAGCAGTTGCGTAATATCCATGGTTATTTCCTTCTAGAGTTTATAAACAGTCGGTTCAAAGCCTGCTTGTTTGTACTGTTTCCAGCGTTGGCGACCGCGCTCAATTAGGGCTACACTTTGATCCAATACTTCAATAGTGCGTTGAAACTGGGTATGCAGGACTGGGAATTCTGGATGCAAATTGAGCAACACATCCTTTTGCGGCTGCATAATATTTTCTGGCCAAAGCTGAATGGGGGCAGGTAGTTGGTTTTGAGTGCTGTGGATAATGAAACTTTCTGGTTTATAGCTCCACAAAGTTCGGTCTAGCCGCTGCACCGCCGCCTCATCAGGCAGGCGAATATCGCACTGCCGTTGTTCTTTGAGGATTTTTTGGCAGAGTTTGGCAACGAAACGATCCAGAGAGGCGGGGTCGCTGCTGTTCAAGACATAGAAAACCACATCTTGCTCAGCAGCGCCCCCCTTTCTACTTTGGTTTGAAGGTTCAGCACGCATGATTTAGTTGTTGTTTGCCTGGTTTAATAAGAACTCTACCATCGCTGGCACTGGACGACCGGTTGCCCCTTTATTTTCGCCACTGACCCAAGCGGTGCCTGCAATGTCGCAGTGTGCCCAAGGCACTTTTTTAATAAAGCGTTGCAGGAACTGGGCGGCGGTAATGGTGCCCGCGGCGCGTCCACCAATATTGGCCATATCGGCAAAATTAGATTTCAGTTGCGCATCATACTCTTCACTCAAAGGCAGTTGCCAGAAGCGGTCGTAGGTACGGTTGCCCGCTTTTAAAATGGCCTGAATCAGCTCATCATCATTCCCCATGAGCCCGGAAATGTGATGCCCTAGGGCAATAATACATGCGCCTGTTAAGGTGGCCATATCAATGATTTTGCTTGGCTGATAGATTTCTTGAGCATAGGTGAGGGCATCACATAAAATGAGGCGGCCTTCTGCATCAGTGTTAAGGACTTCAATCGTTTGGCCGGACATGGAACGAATTACATCGCCAGGCTTAAGGGCTTTGCCAGAGGGCATATTTTCTGTGGCAGGGATAATGCCCACCACGTTTATTTTGGGCTTAAGTTCGCCCAAAGCCTTGAATACCCCTAAGACGGTGGCCGCGCCGCCCATGTCATATTTCATCTCATCCATAGCCGCTCCTGGCTTGAGTGAAATGCCGCCGGTATCAAATGTAACCCCTTTGCCCACCAGGGCAATGGGCACTTCGCCAGCTTTGCCTCCATTGTAGTTAAGGGTGATAAATTTGGCAGGGGTCTCACTGCCTTGTGCGACTGAGAGGAAGGCCCCCATTCCTAGCTTTTCACAGTCGGATTCTTCTAGGATGGTTACGCTAATTTCATCGTGTAGCTCTGCTAAGGTGGCAGCCGTTTCTGCTAGGTAGAGTGGCGTGCAGAAGTTGCTGGGCATATTAGCCAAGTCTCGGGTCAAGGCCATGCCTTCGGCAGTGGCTTGGGCTTGACTCAGTTGAGCTTGCAGAGCCGTCGTGTCTCTATCAGATACAAGATAGGTGACTTGATTTAGCTTAGGGTCTTTACAACGAGGTCGTTTGCCACGGCTTTCGTGCTCGTAGTCATAAAAGCTTTGCTGTAGGGTCAGAGCGTTTTGATAGAGTGCCCATGCGGCATCCTGTTCGGCAGGGATAATGCTGGTTAAGGCATTTAAAGCCACTTTAGCACCACTGTGGCCAATCGCCTTTGCCGCAGCATTGAGGGCGGTGATGATCGATTTGATGGAGAGTTTTTTCTTTTTGCCAAAGCCTACCCAGAGTACTCTTTGGGTGGGGAGTGCGGGGTTGTGGCTCATTAAAAAGGTTTCACCATTTTCCCCTCTAAAATCAGCACTGTCCAGTAGAGATTTTAAGGTTTCTCCTAAGCCGGCTTGAGCCACGACTTCAGGTTGCTTACCTGATTGAAAGGCAGGGAGAATTAAGGTGTCAAAATTTTTGTTGGGGTTTTTAGGAAACTGAGAGCGTAGAGAGAACTGAATCTTTTTCATAGTGTATACCTTATAATACTTTGGAACTCGTTGTACTGAGTCGTTATGTTATTTCAGATAGTTTTATTTTACTCATATTGGTGAGCTTTTTTGCGAATTCTTGATCGTTACCTTTTAAAAGAGTTGTTGGCGACCTTTGTGGCGGTGTTGTTGGTGCTGTTACTGATTACCTTTGGCACAGAGGCTTCAAAACTGCTGGCGATGGCGGTCTCTGGCCAATTGCCCCCTAATGTGGTGGCTCAGGTGTTGCTGCTTAAAATTCCACCTGCTTTAGAGGTGATTTTGCCTCTGGTGGCCTTATTGAGTGTGATGTTGGCCTTTGGACGGCTCTATCAAGACCAAGAGATGGTGGTGCTCAACAGCTGTGGGGTGGGGCCACGCTATTTTCAAAAACGGGTGACACTCTTTCTTCTACCAATCGCTTTTCTGACCGCTTGGATTACCCTTTGGGTGAGTCCTTGGTCTTTTCAAACAGAGCAGAAAATTATTACGGATGCACAGGTGCAAACACCGGTGGCAGGTTTAGTGGCGGGCAAGTTTAATAATTTACCTAATGGTCAAGGGGTGTTTTATGCTCGAGAGATTACGCCTTCTGGTCGTTTTAAACACGCATGGATTCAGTTAAAAGACAAAGGACAGATGCTGATTATGGTAGCACCTAAGGGTAGGTTTGAGTGGCGGGGCAATCATCTGATATTGGTGCTGCTCAATGGCCAGTCCTATGAAGGGTTGGGTCAGCAGGCATCCACACAAAAGATGCAAGATATTGTGGTTCAGAAGTTTGCCCGATTTGAAGGCGTCTTGCCGCAAATTCAAGTGACACCCGATAAGCCCAGTAAATGGGCAATGCCGACAGCAGAGCTGTGGCAGACTGAGAACCACTCCTTGCAAGCCCTGCTGGCCTGGCGGCTGGTAGTGCCGGTGGGGATTATTGTTTTGGGGTTGCTGGGATTAAAGTTGAGCAAAACCGGCCCACGAGAGGGGCGCTTTGCCAAGGTGTTTATTGCCATTGTGCTCTATGTGGTCTATAACCAACTGCTGGTGACCAGTCGAGATTTGATTGCTGACGGTGTATTGGGCTGGCAGTGGGGCTTGTGGCCGGTACCGTTGGCATTTTTGCTGTTTGCTCTCTATCTCCCCAGTTCTAAGAAACGGCTCGTTCAGGCAGTGGAGGCAACCTAGTGTCTTGGCTAAAGTTTAATCGAATTGAACGATATCTGGCTCGCACTGTGGTTGCCCACACTTTAATTGTGCTGCTGGTTTTGTTGGTCATCTTAGGCTTTTCGGAGTTTATGATTCAACTGGGGAAGGTGGCTCAAGATTATACCTTAGCCAAAGGTTCTCTTTATACCCTGCTCAAACTGCCTGTTTATGGCTATGAGCTCTTTCCCATTGCATTGCTGATTGGTACCTTGATTGGTTTGGGTGGTTTGGCTAATCATTCCGAGCTTACCATTTTACGGGTGACCGGTTGGTCTATTGGACGCATTTTTGTAGCGGTTCTCAAGGGGGCTTTCTTACTATGGCTGGTGGTGACGCTTTTAGGAGAGACCGTTGCCCCCAAAAGCGAAGCCTTTGCTAAAAAAATGCGTGATGAAGCTTTGCACCGCAGCTTTTCGGTAAACGGTCAGGAGGGGTTTTGGCTAAAAGATGAAGGGGCGGAGCTTTCTCGTTATATTGAAGTCGGACATTTTGTAAATGAACACCTATTGGCTCCAGTGACAGTTTATGAGTTCAAAAATCATCAGCTGACGCAAATTTTGTGGGCCAAGCAGGCGGTGTTTGAACAGGGGCGGTGGGTGCTCAAACAGGTTCGCCAGCAGAAACTTTTCTTTAAGCCAGCAGACTTGCCTTTTATGCGGCAACTGCATCAACCCCTGTTGCAGTTTCAGGAGAGTCATCTCTCCTTATTGCCTACGACGCTACCGCTTTCTCCTGAACTTTTGGAGAGCTTAAATGTGGAGGTGCGCTATATGGGCTTGGTGGATCTCTATGCCTACATTCAATTTTTGAAGTTGAGTGGACTGGATGCCGCGCCATATCAACTCGCTTTTTGGCGAAAGCTAGCCAGTCCCTTGGTGATAATTGGCATGTTGGCTCTGGTTTTTCCTCTGATTTTTGGTTCGGGGCGGCAGGTGAGCATGGGGCAGCGAATTTTTATTGGGATTTTGATTGGCATGGGGTTTAGTTTGCTAAACCAAATTTTTGGAAATCTAAGTGTCGTGTATCACTGGCCTGTGATTTTGGGGGCACTGTTGCCCTCACTGCTACTGATCATTCTGGCTTGGCAGTTGATGCGTCGTGTGAGGTAGGAGATGGTCCGCCTAGCAGGACTCGAACCTGCAGCAGCCGCTTAGGAGGCGGCAGTTTTATCCTGTTAAACTATAGGCGGAAAGGTTGTTCTATTGTAACTACTCAGATTGCCCCTGAAATCCGCCACTTCTGTGTTGGAAAATGGTCATTTACGATTTGTAAACTCACATTTTCCGCCTTGAATTGACGAATTTCAGGGGCAATCTGAGCAGTTACGGTGCCAGCTGAGTAGTTACATTCTTATTTTACTGGTCAAAGGTCAAATTGTTAATATCTAATCGCTTGGGGTTTCCCAATTTTTTTAGGCTTAGATTGATGCCTTCTTCCAAATAGTATGGGTAATACTCCTCTAAAGTGAGTCCTACTATGCGCTCAGCAATTTCATTTCCATTCGGATCCAAAAATAGTGTGGTTGGGGTAAAGCCTGCATTGAGGGTTTTTGCAAAGGTTTTCATATCCGTCAGGTGACCTTGAAAGTCTTTAAGGTGCCAGTTCTTTTTATCCAAAATCACTTCTCTAAATTCGGCATAGCTTTCGATATTGGTTTGGGTGATAAGGGGCTCAATAATGTTCTCTTTTAGCTTGTGGCAGTAGTGGCACCAACTGGCAGTGACAAATAGCACAATGGGCACTTTATGAGCTTTGGCAACCTTGGGGGTTTTTTGCATATCTACAATCAGGGGTAATGGTCCTTCTGCTTGAGCGGCGAAGGGGAGTTGTAAGAGAAGGGTGAAAATAAGCGTTTTAAAAGTTAGGGGCAGTGTTGAATGCATTGTTTTGACCAACCATCTAAATTAAAGAGATTTATTATAGCACTTTTTTGAAAGAAGGCTTTTTGCCACTATTTTAAATGCATGACGCTTTTTGGCATTGAAGTTGCTTTTAGCTTGCTAGACTAATGTAAAGAGAGAGACGAAATGGGTAATTTATCGATTAAGAAGAAGCTAGTCATCGGATTTGGCTTGATGGCAATAGTTATTTTGATATTGTCGCTCTTTGCAATTTGGGATTTGAATCGAATTCAGAAGCAATTGAAAGGCTTTGTAGAGGTAGAACAGCCATTGTCAGTGGGAGCGCAAGATGCTAACTTTTTATTGCAAAAAAGTGTGGGAAATTTGAACCTTTATTTATTGACCAATGATAAAGAAGCATTGAAAAGCCATCAGATAGAGTTGGCTCAAGTGAAGGCAAAACTTGCCGCTTTAAAGTTCCGCTTGCAAAAATCAAAAGCATCAGATGCAGAAGAAAAGGTAGCTCAGATTAATAATATAGAGCTCGCATTGGAAAAGTTACCACCCTTTATTAAACAACTGGAAGCTTTGCAGCAGGATCGCAATAAAAAGTATCCAGTATTTGCTTTTGTGGCTAAAAACCTTCAGCCCTATGCTTCTAAAATCCAGCAGCAGCTTTCTTTAATGATAGCTTCGGAATTAGAAGATTTATCGCCTGAACGAGAGCCAGTGTTAGAGCGTTTGATTAAGTTACAAAAAACTTGGTTAAATGTGATGAGTAGCCTTCGAGGTTATGTGGCTTTTAGGACTGAAAAGATGGCAAGCGATACAGAATTATATTTGGAGCAGTTTGAAGAGCTATTAGATGAATTGCAAGGGTTTGCAGATTCTGAGCAGGGGTTGACCATTGAGGAGGAGGATGGTTTGCCACAGGTTATTGAATTTTCTAAGATTTATCGTGAAAACTTCAGAGAAGCAAAACGCATTCATCAAGGGGCAAAATGGCGGATGGATACCTGGTTAATGAAGACAAAAACAGTTCCGCTTTTTAAAGAAGCTGAGGATGCTTTGTTTAAGTTTGCTGAGGCAATTCGCAGTAAAACCATTCGTGAGGCTCAGAAAAATATTAAAGTTGCGACACAAGGCTTGGATATTCAGTGGATTTTGTCTATTGTGGGTATCCTCCTTTCAATTATTTTAGCGCAACTATTGGCAAGATCCGTGGTCAAGCCGATAGAGAATGCGGTGAGTGCAATGAAAAATATCGCTCGTGGAGAAGGGGATCTTACTCAGCGTCTAAATATTAAAGGTAAAGATGAAGTATCAGAACTGGCTCGATACTTTAATGAATTTGTTACGAAGGTTCAGCAGGTGGTGGTTGAAGTTGGCAATAATGTTTCGAGTTTGGAAAATGCCTCCCAAGAGTTATTGAAAACTACGGAGAGTTCTCACAAAAGTGTTGCTCAGCAATTAGCTTCTACGGAAGCGTTGAAGCAGTTTATGCAGGAGATGCGGCAACAGGCCAAAATGGTAGAGCATCATGCCTCTAATACTGCAGAGTCCACCTATAAGGCTGTTGAGAAACTACAGGTAGGTGGACAGGTGGTACGAAGCTCAGCGGAAGACATTAAAAAGCTTTCTCAAAGCATGGAAAAGATTACCGCTTCCGTACAAAAGCTTAGTCAAGATGGTGAGACAATTGCCACAGTAGTGAATGTGATTAAGGAGATCGCAGAGCAGACAAACTTATTGGCCTTGAATGCCGCCATTGAAGCTGCCCGTGCAGGTGAGCATGGACGAGGGTTTGCAGTGGTAGCGGATGAGGTTCGAGGTTTGGCTCAGCGTACGCAGGAATCAACTGCTCAAATTGAAGAAATTATTGATAACATTCTCAAAGCGACTCAAAATACGGTAAAAGATGTGAAAAAAGGCCAAGAAGAGACCGAGCATAGTATACAGTCAGTGCTGCACACGGAAGAAGTATTGCAGCCCATTATTTCCTTGGTGGAAGATGTGCAACAGATGAGTGATCAGGTGAAGCAAGCAGCACAGTCACAAAACAACTTGGTAAAAAGTGTTTATACAAATATTGAACAGATAGTAGAGGTTTCTGAAGCTGTAGCAGAAGGTTCAGAAAAGACGGAAAAATCAGGGCATATATTGCAGTCCATCTCTCAAACTCTGGAACGATTGGTTCATCAGTTTAAGTTTTAAGGGTGGTTTTGATTGCTTTTTTCGATACCCAGCTAAGTGCTGGGTTTTTTGTGTAGGTTTCCGCTAAAATAGTGCCAGTTTATTAACATTGAGAAGTTTCTTATGTGGCAATATCCGCAAATTAACCCCATCGCCTTAGATTTAGGCTTTCTTCAAGTACACTGGTATGGTTTGATGTATCTGTTTGGTTTTTTAACCTTTTGGCTCTATGGTTCTTGGAAGGCAAAAACTCACCCTCACTGGAACAGTGAAATGGTGGGGGATTTTCTGTTTTATGGTGCTTTGGGGGTGATTCTTGGCGGGCGGATTGGTTATGTCTTGTTTTACGACTTATCCCACTATCTAGCACAGCCAGCAGATATTTTGGCGGTGTGGCAGGGCGGTATGTCTTTTCATGGTGGGTTAATTGGGGTCGCCATTGCCATGTGGTTGTTTGCACGAAAGGCGAAACTATCCATTTTGTTGGTAGCTGATTTTGTCGCCCCCATTGTGCCTTTTGGACTGTTTTTTGGTCGCATTGGTAACTTTATCAATGGAGAACTCTGGGGTAAGGTCACAGAATCTTCATTAGGAATGTGGGTGTATGATCCTCAGTTGCATAAGATGGTGCAAAAATATCCGACGCAATTGTTAGAGGCGATGCTTGAGGGGGTTGCACTGTTTGTGATTCTATTCTTCTATAGCCGTAAATCTCGTCCTACTGGAGCTGTGACGGGCTTATTTTTAGCCTGTTATGGTGTTTTTCGCTTTTTTGTTGAGTTTTTCCGAATGCCCGACCCTCAATTGGGTTATCTGGCTTGGGGCTGGTTGACCATGGGGCAGGTACTCTCTACCCCTATGATTCTTTTAGGGGTTGGGTTAATGGTATGGGCGTATCGCCATCAGCCAATGCAGGAGCAGAAGGGATGAAACAATATTTAGAACTGTTGCAACATATTATGGATAAGGGGGTGCAAAAGGGCGACCGTACCGGCACGGGCACAAAGTCAGTGTTTGGTTATCAGATGCGATTTGACCTGCAAGAAGGCTTTCCTCTGGTGACCACTAAAAAGCTGCATTTAAAGTCCATTATTTATGAGCTGCTTTGGTTTTTGCGCGGTGATACCAATATTCGCTATCTAAAAGCGCATGGTGTTTCTATCTGGGATGAATGGGCAACCGAGGAAGGGGATCTTGGGCCCATTTACGGTAAGCAGTGGGTGGCTTGGGAGACCCCAAAAGGGGAGCAGATTAACCAAATTCAGCAGATTATTGATACTCTAAAGTCCAACCCAAATAGCCGTCGAATGCTGGTCTCTGCTTGGAATCCTGCTGATTTGCCTGAAGAGACGATGAGTCCGCAAGAGAATGTCAAGCAGGGCAGAATGGCCCTAGCTACTTGTCACGCTTTTTTCCAGTTCTATGTGGCTGAAGGTAAGCTTTCTTGCCAGCTTTACCAACGCTCAGCAGACACCTTTTTAGGGGTGCCTTTTAATATCGCTTCCTACGCTCTGTTGGTGCACATGATTGCCCAGCAAACTGACTTAGAGGTGGGAGAGTTTATCTGGACGGGAGGTGATGTGCACCTCTATAACAACACTTTGGAGCAGGCCAAGTTGCAAGTGAGTCGAGAGCCATTCCCACTGCCTCAGCTCAAAATCAAACGCAAGCCCAAAAGCATTTTTGATTACCAGTATGAAGACTTTGAGGTAGAAGGCTATCAGCATCATCCTCACATTAAAGCGCAGGTATCGGTGTAATGAGCCAGCCCATTATTAGTCTTATTGCAGCAGTAGATCGCAATCTGGCCATTGGGCGGGATAATGCAATGCCTTGGCACTTGCCGGATGATTTTAAATATTTTAAACAGCAAACTTTGGGCAAACCGATTGTCATGGGGCGCAAAACCTTTGAGTCTATTGGCAGTCGTCCTTTGCCTGGTCGTCCCAACTATGTGCTTAGTCGTCAGTCAGGTCTGCAACTGCCTGGAGTTGAGGTTTTTAGCGAAGTTGAGGCATTGCTGCAAGCATTGCAAGCGGTTGAAGAGATTATGATTATTGGCGGTGAGCAGATCTACCGCCAATTTCTCCCTCTAGCTCATCGCCTCTATCTCACTGAAGTGGATACCGAAATAGAGGCCGATGCCTACTTTCCCGCATGGGACAAAGCACAATGGCAAGAAACCCACCGCCAACCTCATCCCAAAGACGACAAGCATGTCTTTGACTTTGATTTTGTGCAATACCAGCGAAAGTAAACCCTAAGTTTTTTTTAACTGCACAAGCAAGAAGAAAGCTGTAGCGGTGAGTACGATCATGGGGCCAGTGGGGGTGTCCCAGTAGAAGGCGGTGGCCATACCAATAATTAGGGAGATCAGGCTAAAGAGTAGGGTGAACTTGATCATCTGTTCTGGAGAACGGCTAAAAGGACGGGCTGTGGCGGCAGGAATAATCAGTAGAGCAGTGATTAATAAGATGCCCACCACTTTCATGGAGAGGGCAATCATCACCGCCAGCAACAAGGTAAAGTAGAGCTGAATCCGTTTAACGGCAATCCCTTCCACCTGAGCCAGAGCTGGATTAAGAGTAATATTGAGTAGCGCGTGCCAATATTTATAAAAGAATCCACCCACTGATAGAGCCATGATGCCAATCAGAACTAAATCTTCTTCTGAGACAGTCAAAATATCGCCAAATAGAAAACTCATTACATCCACTTGAATGGAGTCCGCCAAGCTTAAAATCACCAGTCCTAACGCCAAGCCACTGTGGGCAAGTATCCCCAGCAAGGTGTCACTGGAGAGCTGGGTGTGGTGGTTGAGCCAGTGAATACTGAGGGCAATCAGCACGGCAATGGCAACCACGCTCAGGGTCAGGTTCCACTGCATCAGCAGGGCAAAAGCGACCCCCAGTAGGGCACTGTGGGCAATGGTGGCACCAAAGTAGGACTGACGTTGCCATACCACAAAAACCCCAAGTGGGGCGGCGGCCAATGCAATGAGCAGTCCACTAAAAAAGGCCAGCCAGATAAAGCTGGGGAGCTGGGTGAAGGTTTGGCTAAGTTGGGTGAGAATGTTCACGGTGTTCATGGATGGTATGGTTCTTTACGATTTTGAGAATTATCGGGAATACCGTGGGCGTGCTGACAGGCTTCGCCGTGGTGGTGTTCATACAGTGCCAGCTCTTGGGCGGCTTCGCCAAAAATTTCTGCATAGATGGGGTTTTCTGCAACCGCATGGGGGCGGCCATGACAACAGAGGTGTTGATTGAGGCAGAGTACTTCGTCGGTGCTACGCATCACCAGATGTAGGTCATGGCTGACCATAATAATACCGCAGTGATAGCGGTCTCGAATCTCTGTCAAATAGTGATACAGCTCGCTCTGCCCGTGAATGTCCACCCCTTGCACCGGTTCATCTAGCACCAGCAGATTGGGTTTACGCATCAGAGCTCTGGCCAGCAGTACCCGCTGCATTTCACCGCCAGAAAGGCTTTGCACGGGTTGGGGGTGGAGAGGCTGAATTTTAAGCTCTTGGCTAATCTGTTGTAGGTGAGCCTGAAAGTCGGTTTGGCTGGCCTGGATGGGTTTGCCTAGGGTCAGAAAACGGTGCACGGTAATGGGAAAGGTGTGGTCAATGCTGATTTTTTGTGGCATAAACCCTACCACCAAATCTTTGGCTCGAACTACTTTGCCTTGGGAGGGCTGAATCAGCCCTAGGAGAATCTGAATAAGGGTGGATTTTCCCGCCCCATTGGGGCCAATAAGGGTTAAAATTTCCCCTTTTCGCACCTGTAGAGAGATCTCCTTTAGCACCCACTTATCGCCATAGCGGTGAGAGATTTGTTCTGCGGTAATCAGTGGTTGTGCTGCCAGTTTGCTAAAATGGGTAGATGCGGTCATCGGTGGGTAACTACTCAAAGGTTTCGTTTTAGGAAGTTAATATGCGATTATTATGTCAGGTTTTTGTGGTGTTGTGCAGTCTGCAGTGGAGTTTTACAGTGCAGGCGCAAGATTCAACTTCGCAGCCCCCAAAAAAGGTGGTGGCAAGTATTGCCCCTTTGGGAGGACTGGTGCAACCGCTTTTGAAAGAAAAGATGTCGATGAAAATTCTACTTAAAGCGGGACAGTCGCCCCACACTTTCCAGTTAAAGCTTTCGCAAATGATGGCGTTACAGGGGGCAGATGCCGTGTTGGGTGTGGGGTCAGAGGTGGATTTGTGGCTACAAAAAGCGCTGCGGCAGATGCTAGGTAAGCGAGTGCTGTGGATGAGTCAAGTGTCAGGAGTGATTCACTATCCAGTGCGAGGGCAACACCATCATGAGCACGAGCATGATCATGATCATGAGACGGCATTTGTAGACCCGCACCTCTGGTTATCGCCACATAATGCACTGGCTTTTGTTAAGGCAGT
>CAYOOU010000011.1:0-6325 GCA_964405635.1 uncultured Piscirickettsiaceae bacterium | reverse complement strand
TAGACCCGCACCTCTGGTTATCGCCACATAATGCACTGGCTTTTGTTAAGGCAGTGGGTCAGCAGTGGCAACTGCCCAGCTCTAAAGTTGAGGCATGGCGGGCTCGCATCCAGCAGGCAGATCAGCAGGTGGCAGCAGAGTTAAAATCTGTACAGCATGTGCCTTTTGTGGTTTTGCACGATGCTTTCCAATATTTTGAACGACATTATGGTTTAAACAATGTAGGGGTGATTCAGCTCAATGCCAGCGTTAAGCCCAGTATTCGTCAGGTATTGAAAATTCGACAGTTGATTCAGCAGAAGGGGGTAAAGTGTGTGGTAAAAGAGCCTCAGTTTTCTGATCGCCAGCTACGGGCAGTGACGCAAGGGTTGGCGTTAAAAGTGATTTCTATTGATCCGCTGGATAGCCAGACACTCCCCTATGATCAGTTTTTACGTCAATTGGGTAAAGCATTTAAAGCGTGTCTGCTGTGATTAAACAAGACATTCAGGTTCAACTATTGGGGTTGCCCGGAGCAGGAAGAAAGCGACTTAAACAGGCTTTACTGAGCTATTTTGAAAGCAGGACTGGGGATTTCGAGCAAAACTTTGAAGTTTTGGTGCCTGAGTTTGCCGAAATGGCCTCTGGTCAAATGGCTTTGCCTAACAATAGCCTAAACTGGGCGGTGATTGATTGCCGTAGCTTTCTGGTAGAAGATACCGTGCAGCAAAAGGCGTTGGCGTATTTGGAGCAGCTTTTGTTCAGTTGTGATGCCGTGGTATGGATGTTTGCAGAGTCGAGTGACCTAAGCACCCAAAGCCAGTGGCATAAATGGCTCAAGCAGTGGCAGGCAAAGTATCAGAGAAGGCTGCCCAGCATTCAATGTTTTGCCCAAACCTTTAAACATCCGCATCAGGGGTTGAATAAGCTTTTGCAGCAAGCGCCCCTTAGCCATTCAGCAATACCCGTCTTACCTCACTTTCAAAGCCTGCATTTTCGTTTGCCAAAGGTGGTGTTGGAGCACCTGTTGTTTGTGCTGGATGCCAGTCGGCAGAATTTGCAACTGCCCCTGTGGCGAGTGAAGGGCAGCGTCATGACTGCTGAGTATGTCAACCCGGTGGCAGTTGAAGGAACAGCCAATCGCTGGGATACCTATGCCAGCAAACTGTCAGAAAAAGATCCCGCTATGGGGCAACTCACGATTGAAGGTTTGGGGTTGGAGAGTGACCACTTGCAAGGCGTGTTGCAAGCAGCCATTGCACAAGGTGATTGGACTCAAACGGTGCAGGTTGTGGACAAAGTTGTAAAAACCTACTAAAATACTAGGAAATTAGATAGAAGCAGAGAAAAGCGATGTCAGAGACTCCGCAGTACGAAGAAATTGACGACCTGTTAAGTAAAAACAGTGGTTATAAAGAGGGATTTTATACCCAAACTGAGGTGGAAACCTTTGATAAGGGTATAAATGAGGCAGTGGTGCGTGCCATTTCGGCCAAGAAAAATGAGCCTGAGTGGATGTTGGAATTCCGCCTCAAGGCTTTCCGCCACTGGCAGACTTTAGAAGAGCCGCACTGGGCGAAGGCGGTGTATGAGCCTTTGAACTATCAGGAATACAGCTATTATTCCGCACCCACCTGTGCCGCATGTTCTACCGATGAGGAAGAAGAGAAAGAGGTCACCGAGATTGATGAGGCAGTGGCCAAAGCTTTTGCTGAATTAGGTGTGCCCGTAAAAGGTAATGAGGAAGCGGAAAATACCAATATTGCTGTGGACGCTATTTTTGATTCGGTTTCCGTCTCCACCACTAAGCGAGAAGACCTAGAGAATCTGGGGATTATTTTTTGCTCTTTTTCCGAAGCAGTGCAGGAGCACCCGGAGTTGGTGAAAAAGTATTTGGGTACGGTGGTGCCTTATCATGATAACTTTTTTGCTGCTTTAAACTCTGCGGTGGCTTCTGATGGCACCTTTGTTTATATCCCAGAAGGGGTGCGGTGCCCAATTGAGCTTTCTACCTATTTCCGTATTAATGAGGCCAAAACCGGGCAGTTTGAACGCACAATTCTCATTGCTGAAAAGGGCAGCTATGTTAGCTACTTGGAAGGCTGTTCCGCACCGGTGCGAGACAGCTATCAACTGCACGCTGCCGTGGTAGAGGTCATTGTGCACGAAGATGCCGAGGTGAAATATTCCACAGTGCAGAACTGGTATCCGGGTGATGAGGATTGCCAAGGAGGGATTCTAAATTTTGTAACCAAGCGAGGCATCTGTGAAGGGCGCAATGCCAAGCTTTCTTGGACGCAAGCTGAAACGGGTTCAGCCATCACTTGGAAATATCCCAGCTGCGTGCTTAAAGGGGACAACTCTATTGGTGAGTTCTACTCTGTGGCACTGACCAATCAGCGTCAGCAGGCGGATACTGGAACCAAAATGATTCACATTGGCAAAAACACCAAAAGCACCATTATTTCAAAAGGGCTCTCCGCAGGTAAGAGTGACAATACCTACCGCGGTTTGGTGAAGATTTTGCCTTCAGCGGAAGGAGCGAGAAACTTTACCCAGTGTGACTCTATGTTGATTGGTGATAAATGTGGTGCTCACACTTTCCCTTATATTGAAGTCGAAAATCCTACCGCTCAAATCGAGCATGAAGCCACCACTTCACGCATTGGAGAGGATCAACTGTTTTATATGCAGCAGCGAGGCATCAGTGAGCAGGATGCAATTTCCATGATTGTGAATGGCTTCTGTAAAGAGGTATTTAAAGAGTTGCCGTTGGAGTTTGCTCAGGAAGCGGAAGAGTTATTAGCCATTAGCCTTGAAGGATCAGTGGGGTAACGGCTCTGATTGCGCCTGAAATCCGCCATTTCTGCGTTGGAAAATGGTCATTTACGAGTGTAAACTCACATTTTCCGCCTTGAACTGACGAATTTCAGGTGCAATCAGAGCCATTACCGTTAAGTGGCAGAATTGTTACAAAAAGGATAAGAGATGTTATTAGAAGTCAAAGATCTACACGCTCAGGTAGAGGATAAAGAGATTTTAAAGGGGCTGAACTTTGAGGTGAAGCGAGGGGAAGTGCACGCCATTATGGGACCCAATGGTGCTGGGAAGAGTACCTTTGCCAGTGTGTTGGCCGGTCGCCCAGAGTATGAGGTGACCCAGGGCTCTGCTTGTTTAGACGGCGAAGATTTATTGGATCTAGACCCTGAAGAGCGGGCTCGCAAAGGTGTGTTTTTGGCGTTCCAGTATCCGGTGGAAATTCCTGGCGTCAGTAATAAGCTGTTTTTGCAAACAGCGGTGAATGCTGTTCGCGAAGAGCAAGGCTTGCCGCCTTTGGATATGTTTGACTTTGATGAGTATGCTCGAGAAAAAATTGAGCTATTGGGCATGCCTAAGGACCTGCTGGAACGCTCAGTTAATGTAGGCTTCTCCGGCGGAGAGAAAAAACGAAATGATATTTTGCAGATGGCGCTGTTAGAGCCTAAGTTGGTTATTTTAGATGAGACCGACTCTGGATTGGATATTGATGCTTTGAAAGTGGTGGCCAATGGGGTGAGCAGTATGCGCTCTGAAGAACGGAGCTTTATTGTAGTGACCCACTATCAGCGTTTATTGAACTACATTAAGCCGGACTATGTCCATGTGTTCTATGATGGACAGATTGTGAAGTCAGGCGGCTTTGAATTGGTGCATGAGTTGGAGGAGAAGGGCTATGACGAAATTATCCAGCAGCACCAAGCACGCTAATTTACTGCACTGTAGTGTGACGCCGCAAAAAATGAGCCCGGCGGCACAGGCGGCTGTGGAGCGAGTGTTGCAACTGGCTCAGCACGCAAAGCCTTTAGTGGACAAAAGCAGCGAGTTGTATCAAGTTGCCAAGGCACGGTTTGCTGCTTTAGGTTTCCCTACACAAAAACTGGAAGACTGGAAATATACCCGTCTCATGGGCTTTTTGCAGAAGAGTTTTTCTCTACCTGTGGCAAAAATGACCCTCTCAATCAATGATATTGAGCCTTTTTTGCCAGACTTTTCCGTTTACAGCGTAGTCTTTGTCGATGGACAGTTTGCGCCCACGCTATCAGATGATTTGCCAGAAGGGGTGAGCTTAAAATTGATGCAGCCCACTGCGCAGCCTGAGTCTGAGTGGATTGCTGATGCGGAAGATTTTTTGGCAGAGCCTTTTGCGGCGCTTAACCTACTGTTGGCACAATCTGGCTTACAGTTAGAAGTTGCTCCTAATACTCAGGTGGACTTGCCCATCTTTATTTTGCAGGTACAAACCCAAGCCCACACCAGCGTGCAGATGCATCATCAGATTCGCATTGGGCAAGGGGCAGAGGTGAGTCTGCTGCAGGAGACTGTGGCTTTAGGAGAGTCTGAGCCCGTCTGGAGCAACTTGGTGACAGAAATAGAGGTGGCAGAAAATGCTTTTTGTCGTCAACTGATTTTGCAGCAGTTGCCAGAGAGTCACTACTATTTTGAAACCCAGTTTATTGCTCAGGCTAAGCACAGCCACTTTAGCAGTCACTATATCGCTACAGGAGCAGCCTTGTCTCGTCATCAAAACCATCTGCTGATGGCAGATGAGTCGGTTGAGACCATTCAAAACAGTGCCTGTATTGCCAGCGGCAAACAGGTGATGGACAGCCGCACGGATACAACCCACGCCAGTACCCACGGCATGAGCCGTCAGCTGCATAAATATGTGTTAGCAGGCGAGTCAATAGGGGTGTTTGATGGCATGATTTATGTGGATAGAGGGGCGATTAAAACTGATGGGCAGATGGATAATAAGAACCTGATTTTGTCTGACTCTGCCAAAGTAGATGCCAAGCCAAAACTTGAAATTTATGCCGATGATGTTAAGTGCTCTCACGGCTCAGCGACAGGGCAGATGGATCAAGATCAAGTCTTTTATCTACAAGCCCGAGGTATTAAGCGCCCAGAAGCGGTGGCTCTGATTACTCAGGCCTTTGCGATGGAGCCGTTGGAAGACGTGGCCTGCGCAGAGTTAAGAAAATTAGCACAACTTGCGATTCAACAAAAACTGGACGGGCTTTTCTAATGGCTGAAGTGGCACTGAAACAGATACAAGACTTGGATAGCCTCGAAGCAGAGTTTGCGATATGGCGTGAGCAGTTTCCCATTTTAAAACTGCTGGAGAATGATCAGCCGTTGGTCTATTTAGACAGCGGCGCCACTTCACAAAAACCACAGTCGGTGATTGATGCGGTCACCCGTTACTACACTGAGCAAAATGCTAATGTGCACCGTGGGGTCTATGGTTTGAGTGAACGCGCCACCACACTCTATGAAGGCGCGCGCGAGACAGCACGGCAGTTTGTCAATGCGCGTTCTACCAAGGAAATTGTCTTTGTTCGAGGAACCACTGAGGCGATTAATTTGGTCGCCTTTTCTTGGGCAAGATCTTATTTACAAGAAGGTGATGAGGTGCTGATTACCGAAATGGAGCACCACTCTAATATTGTGCCTTGGCAGCTCTTGCGGGATCAATTTGGCATTCACCTTAAGGTGTTGCCGATGAATGATGCCGGTGAAATTTGCATAGAAGCGATGAAAGGTATGATGAGCCCCCGCACTAAGTTGGTGTCGGTGGTGCATATGTCTAATGCTTTGGGAACCATTAACCCTGTAAAACAGATGGTAGAAATAGCCCATCAGTTTGGGGCGAAAATTTTGGTTGATGGGGCGCAGTCTGTGCCTCATATGAGTATTGATGTGCAAGATTTAGATTGTGACTTTTTTGCCTTCTCTGGCCACAAAATGTATGCCCCCACAGGTATTGGCGTGCTCTACGCCAAAGAGGAGATTTTGGAAGCCATGCCCCCTTATCAGGGAGGTGGCGATATGATCTACTCGGTGACTTTTGACAAAACAGAATACAATGTGCTGCCCTATAAATTTGAAGCGGGCACGCCCAATATTGAAGGCGCTATTGGTTTAGCCGCTGCAATGGACTTTATGAATAAAGTGGGCCGAGACCAGATAGCCATCTACGAAAATGCCCTTTTACAGTACGCCACCCAGAAGTTGACTGCTATTGAGGGGTTAAGAATCATTGGGCAGGCAGCGAATAAAGGGGGGGTGATCTCTTTTGTTGTCGAGGGAACGCACCCTCATGATCTGGCCACCCTAATGGATCAAGATGGCATTGCAGTCAGAGCTAGCCATCACTGTGCCATGCCAGTGATGCAACATTTTGATGTGCCAGCAACCGTTCGAGCTTCTCTCGGCCTTTATAATAACCGCCAAGACATTGACCGCTTGGTGGCCTCTATTGAAGAGGCTAAGGAGATGTTGCTCTAGGGAAGCGCTGATTAAATCG
>CAYOOU010000010.1:8578-28359 GCA_964405635.1 uncultured Piscirickettsiaceae bacterium | reverse complement strand
CGAATGAATAAGCTGATTAGCGATATGATGTAGGCAACGACTCAGCTTATTCCTAGACTGATTAATTAAACTCTATAAGGGCAGCGGCACGCCACTGTGCTTTGAGTGCTCCAGTCTGTGAATCCGTAGGGCTCATAGGCGGGCAAGCCAAAACTCGCTTCGCTCAGACAGTTGGCTTGCTTTTCCGCCTATTTCGCCAACGGCTTCTACAGCCTTCCGCAAGCAAAGCACAGTGTCGCACCGCTCCCTTTTTTCAGTCAACTGCGATTTAATCAGCACTTCCCTAGATGCCCAGCAGGTTGATATTCACCGGCTGGGCTTTTTTATGGGTGCGTAAGTGACCCATCTTTCCTTTTCAGGTATAATCTCCTTTTATTTTGTGTAGGGAAAACGGGGATTTTATGTCTGAGTTTGCGAGAGAGATTTTACCCATTTCGTTAGTAGATGAGATGGAGCAGTCCTATTTGAGCTACGCTATGAGCGTTATCATTGGGCGGGCTCTGCCAGATGTGCGGGATGGGTTGAAGCCTGTGCATCGTCGTGTGCTTTATGCGATGAATGAGCTGGGGAATAGCTGGAACAAGCCCTACAAAAAGTCGGCACGTATTGTGGGGGATGTGATTGGTAAATACCACCCTCATGGCGATACAGCGGTGTATGACACCATAGTACGTATGGCTCAGCCCTTTTCTCTGCGGTATATGCTGGTGGATGGACAAGGGAATTTTGGCTCTATTGATGGCGATGCCCCAGCCGCTATGCGTTATACCGAAGTGCGGATGTCTAAAATTGCCCATGAGCTGTTAGCTGACTTAGACAAAGAAACCGTTGATTTTACGCCCAACTATGATGGCTCTGAATCTGAGCCAAATGTTCTACCGACGAAAATCCCCAATCTTTTGGTCAATGGTTCTGCAGGGATTGCCGTGGGTATGGCCACAAATATCCCACCGCATAACCTTACCGAAACCATCAATGCCACTCTGGCAATGATTGAAAATCCTGATATTACCATTCTTGAGCTAATGGAGTATATCCCAGGTCCTGATTTCCCAACCTACGGCATTATTAATGGTACTGGCGGCATTCGTGAAGCCTATGAAACTGGGCGCGGCCGAGTGAAAATGCGTGCCAAGACTTTTGTGGAAACAGATAAGTCTGGTAAGTCGTCCATTATTGTGAGCGAAATTCCTTATCAGGTGAATAAGGCCAAACTGATTGAGCGCATTGCTGAGTTGGTGAAGGATAAAAAGATCGACGGCATTACGGCACTGCGAGATGAGTCTGATAAAGACGGCATGCGAATTGTGATTGAGGTGCGTCGTGGAGAAGTGCCAGAAGTCATTATTAACAACCTCTATAAGCAGACAGCGATGCAGTCGGTGTTTGGCATTAATATGGTGGCACTGATTGATGGTCAGCCCAAGCTGTTGAACCTAAAACAGGTAATCGAGGCCTTTGTGAAACACCGTCGAGAGGTGGTGACCCGTCGCACAATTTATGATTTACGCAAGGCACGGGAGAAAGCGCATATTTTAGAAGGCCTAGCCGTGGCGCTGAACAATATTGACGAGATGATTGAGTTAATTAAGACATCTCCTAGCCCGTCAGTCGCTAAAGAAAGAATGCTGGAGCGAGACTGGCCAATTGGCTCAGTGACTCAACTTTTAGAGAAGGTGGAGATGGCGGATGTACGTCCTGAAAGCCTTCCTGCTGGTTATGGCGAGGATGGAGGTGTTTATCATCTCTCACCTGCTCAGGCACAAGCAATTTTGGAGATGCGCCTGCACCGTTTGACCGGCTTAGAGCAAGATAAGATTATTGCCGAGTATAAAGACCTTTTAGAAAAGATTGCCTACTTCTTGGAGATTCTTCGTAATCCAGACCGATTAACGGAGGTGATTAAAGAGGAGTTGGTGGAGATTCGGGATAACTATGGAGATGAGCGTCGCACTCAGATTGACCGAAACTATCAAGACCTTGATGAAGAAGATTTGATTGCTGAGGAAGAGCGGATTATTACCCTCTCTCGTGATGGTTATATTAAGGCACAACCTTTAAGTGATTATCGAGCTCAGCGTCGAGGAGGTCGAGGCAAAGCTGCGACTCAGATGAAGGAAGAGGATGAAGTAGGACAACTTTTTGTCGCCTCAACCCATGATATGCTGCTCTGCTTCTCCAATAAAGGCAAACTCTATTGGCAGAAAACTTGGCAGCTACCGCTGGCTAGCCGCAATGCTAGAGGCAAGCCAATTGTGAATATCTTACCTTTAGAAGAGGGAGAGGAGATTACTTCGATTCTGCCAATCAGTGATTTTGATAATCAGCACTTTGTGTTTATGGCAACGAAAAATGCCATTGTTAAGCGGGTGAAGTTGGCAGATTTCTCTCGTCCTCGTGCCAATGGTATTATTGCGGTGGACTTGCTAGATGATGATGAACTGGTGGGTACTGCGCTAACCAATGGTGACCAAGAGATTATGCTGTTTAACAATGACGGCAAGGCCATTCGCTTTAAAGAGAGTGATGCCCGTGTTATGGGACGTCAAGCTCGTGGGGTTCGAGGCATGAAGCTCAAAGATGGGCAGAATGTCATCAGTATGCAGGTAGCGCAGCTTGGTGAGCTAATTCTGACGGTGACAGAGAATGGCTATGGCAAATGTACGCCAGTAGAGGATTACTCCACTATTAATCGTGGCGGTCAAGGGGTCATCTCGATTAAAACCAGTGAGCGAAATGGACAAGTGGTCGCAGCCGTTTCGGTAACACCGGAACAAGAGGTGGTGCTGATTACCAATAAGGGCACACTGGTTAGAACACGCGTCGCTGAAATCTCCATTGTCGGGCGGAATACCCAAGGGGTGAAGTTGATTAATGTCGGTGAAGATGAGGTGGTTGTCAGTGTGGCAGTGGTTGAAGTAGAAGTTGAAGAAGCTTCTGCTGATGAAGTGACAGAACAGCCAGAAAATAGCGGATCTGAGCAGGCTGAAGCGAAGGCAGAAGGTACTACAGACCCAACAGATGAAATAATAAAAAGTATAGAAGTATAAGTAAGTGTATGAGACCTTTTAATTTTAGTGCAGGGCCGGCCATGTTACCTGAGGCCGTGATGCGAAAAGCTCAAGCTGAGTTTTTGGATTGGCAAAATACAGGTATGTCAGTTATGGAGGTGAGCCACCGGAGTCCAGAATTTATGGAGTTGGCACACCATATGGAAGCCACCTTGCGAGAGGTTATGGGCATTCCGGATAACTATAAGGTGTTGCTCACCCATGGTGGCGCATCGTTACAGTTTGCAGGGATTCCCCTCAATTTAACTCAGCCAGAAGATACAGTGGATTATCTTAATACGGGCGTTTGGTCCACTAAGGCAATTAAAGAGGCCAGTCGCTTTGTCAATGTTAATGTGGTGGCAGAGGCAGAAACCACCATTCCTGACTTTGACAGCTGGCAGTTGAGTGCAGATGCCAAATATCTACATATTTGCTCTAATGAGACCATTACCGGCGTCGAGTTCCAGCAGGAGCCCGAAGTTTCGGTACCCTTGATTGCCGATATGTCCTCGAACATTCTTTCTCGTCCTATTGATGTCTCCAAATATGGTGTCATTTATGCGGGGGCGCAGAAAAATATTGGTCCAGCCGGGGTAGCGATTTTGATTGTACGAGAGGATTTGATCGGTCAGGCTCGTGAGACGACCCCAACTTTGATGAATTGGCAGACCTATGCTGAAAATGAGTCCATGTTCAATACGCCTGCGACCTACTCTTGGTATCTTGCCAGATTGGTGTTTGACTGGATTAAGGAGCAGGGCGGATTGGAGGCGATGGCAGAAGTCAATCAGCGAAAAGCACAGAGATTGTATGAGCTGATTGATAATAGCCAGCTTTATAAAAACAAGGTTGATCCTCGCTATCGCTCTCGAATGAATGTGACCTTTACTACTGGTGATGAGGAGCTGGATAAGCAGTTTATTGCTGAAGCGAAGCAGGCGGGGTTATTGAGTCTGAAAGGGCATAAGGTTTTTGGCGGAATGCGCGCCAGCATCTATAACGCCATGCCTGAGGAGGGCGTCATTGCCCTTGCAGAGTTTATGCAGCAGTTTGAAAGGAATCGGGCATAACCTATGAGTGAGCAAGAACAGCTGTTGCAGATTCGTCAAGAGATTGATGCCATTGACCGGCAGATTCAAGAGTTAATCACCCAGCGAGCTAAGTGTGCGCAAAAGGTGGCAGAGATTAAAACTCAGGGTGGGAAAGTGGAGGCGGTGTTCTATCGCCCAGAGCGGGAAGCTCAAGTATTGCGGGCGGTCAAGGCACGAAATACGGGTCCCATTTCCGATAACGAAATGGCTCGACTGTTTCGAGAAATTATGTCTGTCTGTTTGGCACTAGAGCAGCCTTTGACGGTGGCCTATTTAGGGCCTGAAGGAAGTTATTCTCATGCTAGTGTGGTCAAGCAGTTTGGTTCTTCCGTGCAGCCTTTGGCTGTTCCTAGCATTGAAGAAGTTTTTACCACAGTGGAGAAGGGCGAAGCCCATTATGGTATTGTGCCAGTTGAGAACTCTTCAGAGGGTGTGGTGAAAGCGACACAGGAAGCACTGTTGACCACAGAGTTAAAAGTGTGTGGCGAGGTGGATTTACGGATTCACCACTGCCTGCTTTCTAAGGCGGAGAGCCTTGAGTCCATTAAAAAGGTGGTGGCGCACTCTCAAGCTTTGGGGCAGTGTCGTCAATGGTTAGAAAACAATATGCCTTGGGCAGAAGCCGAAGCAGTCTCTTCTAATGCACTTGCAGCCAAAATGGCACAAGAGACTACCGAGCTTGCAGCCATCGCTTCAGAAGAGGCGGCACAGCTCTATCAATTGAATGTGCTGCAGAAACATATTGAAGACCAGCATGACAATACCACCAAGTTTTGGGTGCTGGGCAAAGAGAGCACAGAACCCAGTGGTGAGGATAAAACCGCCTTGATTCTCTCCATTCCAAATAAAGCCGGAGCCTTGTTAGAGGTATTAAAAAGTTTTGCCGACCGTCAGATTAGCATGACACGCATTATTTCTCGTCCCTCTTTAAACAGAAAATGGGACTACCTCTTTTATATTGATATCTTAGGACATAAAGAGGAAAGCAATGTGTTGCAGGCACTGAATGAAGTGGCTGAGCAGGCACAGTTTTTTAAAGTTTTGGGTTCTTTTCCCGTCTCTCCTCTCGAATAATGGATGAAATAAGTTCAAATGATGTCAAAATCCCCAGTCCTGCCTAAGCGTTTTGCGAAAGTTGTTCGTCCCCAAGTAGCTGAAATTACCCCCTACCTGCCTGGTAAACCTGTGAGTGAACTGCAGCGTGAGCTTGGTGTAAAGCAGGTCATTAAGTTGGCATCTAATGAAAATCCTTTGGGGTGTAGTCCAAGGGCGACGGCGGCAATTCAAAATCACCTTACCGAGATGAGCCGTTACCCTGATGGTAATGCTTTTTATCTAAAGCAGGCATTGAGTAAAATGCTGGGCGTACAGCCTGAAAATTTGTTGATTGGTAATGGTTCTAATGAAGTGCTGGAGCTGGTGGCGCGTGCCTTTGCAGCAGAAGGTGATGAGATTATTTATTCACAATATGCATTTATTGTCTATGCACTGAGTGCACAAGTGGTGGGGGCAACGGGAGTTGAAGTGCCTGCTAAAGCCTATGGCCATGACTTGGTAGCGATGGCTGAGGCAATCACGGATAAAACCAAAGTGATTTACCTTGCCAATCCCAATAACCCAACGGGTACGCTCTTCGGTCGCTCAGAATGGGAAGCCTTTATGGCTCAAGTGCCAGATCGGGTGATGGTGGTGTTAGATGAAGCCTATTTAGAGTATGTGGAGGCGGAAGATTACCCTAACGGGCTAGACTATCTGGCTCAGTATCCGAACTTACTGGTCACTCGCACTTTCTCAAAAGCCTATGGCTTGGCTGCACTACGGGTTGGGTATTTGGTGGGTGATTCTGAGGTGGTGGACTATCTTAATCGCATTAGAGAGCCTTTTAATGTTAACCACCTTGCGATGGTGGCTGCTGAATCTGCATTGTTAGATCAGAATTTTATTCAAAAATCGGTAGAGATCAACAGTCTAGGTAAACGCATTTTGCAAGCGTTCTTGGATTGTCATCATATCCCTTATATTCCTTCAGAAGGGAATTTTTTAACCATTGAAGTCGGTGAGTATGCACAAGCAATCAATGAAACCTTATTAGAGAACGGGGTGATTGTTCGACCGATTGCTAATTATGGCTTGCACAATCATTTAAGAGTCACAATCGGCAACTCGTCAGAGATGCGATTGTTAATCCGGATTCTTAGAGAAGTTTTTGTATTATTTAAACTCATTGAACCTGTTGAAAAGTCTTGTGATGCAATGGAAGATGCTTTTGTAGAAAGTGTGCAATTTTTAGAAAAACGCTTAGAAAAAGAAGACGACTTATTAGAAAAAGGGAAAGAAAGTGTCTAAAATCCCCAGTCCTGATCAGTTAAATTCGGTTTTAGTGATTGGTGTTGGGTTAATTGGTGGCTCATTTGCCAAGGGAATTCGACAGCGAAAACTGGTTCAAGAAGTGGTGGGCTTTGGTTTCCATGAGCAGAAGCTACAAAAGGCCGTTGAGTTAGGTGTATTGGATCGCTACGAAATGCATCTGCCCACAGCGGTTGCTCAAGCAGATTTGATTCTACTGGCTGTTCCCCTGGGGGCAATGACATCGGTTTTGACCTCTATTCAGCCCCATCTTTCCGAACATACGATTATTACAGATGCTGGCAGTTCGAAAAAAAGTGTATTGCAGTCGGCTGAGCAGGTATTTGGCAAAGTGCCGGCTAATTTTGTAGCAGGTCATCCTATTGCAGGTAAAGAGAGCAGTGGCGTTGAGGCAGCAGATGGCGACCTCTATGTGAAGCATCGAGTCATTTTAACGCCAACAGAAGGAACTGATTCCCAGGCGTTGCAAAGGGTTAAGCAGCTTTGGCAAGGCTTGGGTGCTTGTGTATCAGAGATGACACCGGAATACCATGATGAAGTCTTGGCGGCTACCAGCCATTTGCCACATTTGCTGGCCTTTAACCTAGTAGACCTGCTCAATGAGCATGAGGAACTGGGCAATGTGTTTCAATACACTGCTGGAGGGTTTCGAGACTTTACTCGCATCGCCTCTAGTGATGCCACCATGTGGCGGGATATTGCGGTAAATAACAGTGAAGCCATTGCAAAATGGTTGCGAAAGTACCAGCAGGGGTTAGATGAGATGATTCAACTGGTGGAAGCGAAAAAGGGAGATCAACTCTTCGAGCTGTTTGCTGCCGCCAAAGAGGCGAGAGATTTACATATTGTTAACCGTAATCCTGATGTGATGCAAGATTGCGATTTTGAAGAGATATAACGGTTCAGATAGTCCTGAAACTCACCACTTCTGCGTTGGAAAATGGTCATTTATTTAGAATAAACTCACATTTTCCGTCTTGAATTGATGAATTTCAGGACTATCTGAACCGTTACAGAGAGACAAAAAATGACACAAATTAGATTTAAAGTTCAACCCAGTGGCCCAATCAAGGGTCGGATTCGAGTGCCGGGAGATAAGTCGATTTCTCATCGCAGTATTATGCTTGGGTCCTTGGCAGAGGGCACTACAACGGTAACAGGATTTTTAGAAGGGGCCGACAGCCTCGCCACCTTGAGAGCATTTCGACAAATGGGGGTGGAAATCGAAGGGCCGGACAATGGCAAAGTGACCATTCATGGTGTCGGTTTGCACGGCTTAAAAGCCCCTGATGCCCCTTTAGATATGGGGAACTCTGGCACCGCCATGCGATTGATGGCCGGTATTTTGGCAGGCCAAGCGTTTGACAGCGAATTGATCGGTGATGCTTCACTGTCCGGTCGTCCTATGGGACGGGTGACCAAGCCTTTAAGCCAAATGGGTGCAGAGATTGAGACGGCAGAAGGAGGGCGCCCACCACTTAAAATTCGCGGTAGGGCAGAAGGGCTAAAAGCCATTGATTACACACTGCCGATGGCCAGTGCTCAGGTGAAGTCGTGTGTCTTATTGGCAGGGCTTTATGCCAAAGGTCGCACCTGTGCCACAGAGCCTGCTCCCACTCGAGATCATACAGAACGAATGCTGCAAGGCTTTGGCTATGAAGTGCAGGTGGAAAAACTGGATGAACAGCGTACTAAGGCCTGCTTAGAAGGGGGCGGGAAACTGCAAGCAACCCATATTGATGTGCCTTCAGATATCTCTTCGGCGGCCTTCTTTATGGTGGCTGCCAGCATTACCCCAGGCTCAGATTTGGTGATCGAGCATGTGGGCATCAACCCAACCCGAACGGGTGTGATTGATATTTTAAAATTAATGGGCGCTGATATTGAGTTGGAAAACGAATCCGTTGTAGGTGGTGAGCCTGTGGCAGACATTCATATCCGCTATGCCCCCTTAAAAGGCATTCAAATTCCAGAGTCTTTGGTGCCTTTAGCGATTGATGAGTTTCCGGTGCTGTTTGTCGCAGCAGCAGCGGCAGAAGGAACCACTATTTTATCTGGAGCTGAAGAGTTGCGCGTCAAGGAATCGGATCGGATTCAGGTAATGGCCGATGCGCTGCAAGCTCTTGGCGTAGAGGCTCAACCGACCGAAGATGGTATGGTTATCCAAGGCACGGCGGGAGCTGGTTTACAGGCTCAGCAAGGTGAGATTCAGAGCCACCATGACCACCGCATCTCGATGGCTATGACGGTGGCAGCCATTCACGTCCCTTCTGAGGTGGTGATTGAAGATTGTGCCAATGTGAATACTTCTTTTCCTACCTTTTTGAAATTGGCGAATGAAGTGGGTATTCAAGTTGCGGCTGAGGAGGAGGCATGAGTCAAGTTTCTGTGATTACCATTGATGGCCCTAGTGGTGTAGGTAAGGGGACTTTGGCGCAAAAGCTTTGTGAATTAACCGGGTTTCACTTACTAGACAGTGGGGCCATCTATCGTGCTCTGGCCTTTGGTGTGGCAAAGAATGGGATTGCGACCGAGGACACTGTAGCGATTATTAAGTTGGCAGAGCAGCTACCAGTACGGTTCGACCAAGGGAAGGTGTGGTATGAAGACGAAGATGTTTCTCAAACCATTCGCAATGAAACCATTGCGGGCATAGCTTCCCAAGTTGCGGCCATTCCCGAGGTGCGTCAAGCACTTCTCAACCGACAAAAGGCCTTCGCCCAGTCACCTGGACTGGTGGCAGATGGTCGGGATATGGGGACAGTTGTGTTTCCTGAAGCGCCTGTAAAGCTATTCTTAACTGCCAGTCCTCAAGTGCGGGCTCAGAGACGGGTTGAGCAGTTGGCTCAACAGGGTGAAACGGCAGATTTTGAGCAAATTGTGGCAGAAATAGAGGCCAGAGATCAGCGGGATCAAAATCGCAAAACAGCTCCCCTAAAGCCTGCAGATGATGCTGTTATCATTGATACCAGCAACTTGAGTATTGATGAAGTGGTAAATCTTGCACAGGAAATAGTGAAGAAAAAAATTTCGAAATGCTTCTAACTGATTGAAACATTGTTTATAATAATTAGATAACTTAATTTCTAATCCCTGACTTTGCGTCAGGGATTTTTGTTTTTAAATGCAAATTGGTTGGGCAATTTGCTTTTGTTTAACTGACCCAGATAAAGTGAGATACCCAACTCTGACAACTTTAGCCTGGTTATAGTATTAAAATTTTGGAACTATCCATGAGTGAATCTTTCGCACAATTATTTGAAGAATCTTTAAAACAACAAGAGCAGTTTAAGCCTGGTACGCTTATCAAAGGTAAAGTGGTAGCCATTGATAAAGAGACCGTATTGGTTGATGCAGGCATGAAGTCTGAATCAGCGATTCCTAAGAGCCAATTCTTGGACACCAACGGTGAGTTGGAAGTGCAAGTAGGGGACGAAGTTGAAGTTTACCTAGAAGCCCTAGAAGATGGAAGCGGTGAAACCCGTTTGTCTCGTGAGAAGGCGAAGCGTGCTAAAACTTGGGATCGTCTTGAGCAAGCGATGGAAAATGACGAAACCGTTAAAGCCATCGTTACCGGTAAGGTTAAAGGCGGCTTGACTGTTGAAGTAGACGGTGTTCGTGGATTCTTGCCTGGTTCTCTTGTGGATGTTCGTCCAATCCGTGACTTCGGCTTCCTAGAAGGCAAAGAGATTGAAGTTAAGATTGTTAAACTTGATCGTAAGCGTAACAACATTGTGGTTTCTCGCCGTGCGGTGATTGAGGCTGAGAACAGTGTTGAGCGTGAAGCCCTACTGGCCAATATGGAAGAGGGTGTGGTACTTAAGGGTATCGTGAAGAACTTGACTGACTACGGTGCCTTTATTGACCTAGGTGGTGTGGACGGATTGTTGCACATTACAGATATGGCTTGGCGTCGTGTTAACCACCCATCTGAAGTGGTTCAGGTTGGTGATGAGATTGAAGTTAAGGTGCTTAAGTTCGACAAAGAGAAGAACCGTGTTTCTCTAGGCTTGAAGCAGCTTGAAGAAGATCCTTGGACTGATATGGTTGCTCGCTACCCAATCGGTGCTGAGGTGATGGGTAAAGTGGCCAATATCACTGACTACGGTGCTTTCATTGAGATTGAAGAAGGCATTGAAGGTTTGGTTCACACCTCTGAGTTGGATTGGACTAACCGCAATATCCACCCATCTAAGGTCGTTCACCTAGGTCAAGAGACCAAAGTGAAGGTATTGGATGTAGATCAAGAGCGTCGTCGTATCTCTCTAAGTATCAAGCAAACTACCACCAACCCATGGGAAGCTTTCTCTGCAACTCACTCTAAGGGTGACAAGATTAAAGGTAACATTAAGTCCATTACTGACTTCGGTATCTTTATTGGCCTAGAGGGTGGTATTGATGGTTTGGTTCACTTGACTGATATCTCTTGGTCTGAGCCAGGTGAAGAAGCGATTCGCAACTTCAAGAAAGGTGATGAGCTTGAAACCGTCATTCTTTCTATCGACCCAGAAAGAGAGCGTATTTCTCTTGGCTTGAAGCAGCTAGAGCAAGACCCATTTAGCCAGTTTGTAGCAGATAACGGTAAAGGCAGCATTGTTGAAGGGACTGTGAAGTCTGTTGAAGAGAATGGTGCTGTGGTTGAGTTGGCGGATGAAGTGGAAGGTTTCCTTCGTACTTCTGAGTTGCTAGAAGATACCCGTGATGCACGCCAAGTGTTGAAAGAGGGTGACAAGGTTGAAGCGAAGATTACCAATATCGACCGCAAAAACCGCTCTGTTTCCTTGTCTGTGAAGGCGAAAGAAGCACATGAAGAAGCTGAAGCTTTGAAAAACTTCTCTGGTAATCAAGAGCCTGTTGCAGCAGCAACCCTTGGAGATCTTCTAAAAAACAAAATGGCTGAAAAATAATTTTTAGAATAGGGTGTTTATCACCTTGTTACTAAGGTTGTTTTTTACCATCGAGGCTCAATCTTTTGAGCCTCTTTAAATAAGAGTCTTTGGAAGATGACAAAATCTGAACTCATTGAATTGATTGCACGTAAGCAACTTCAATTTACACAAAAAGATATTGAGCTTGCGGTGAATCAGATTATTGATTCTATGATTGATAGTTTGGCTGCTGGCGAGCGAATTGAAATTCGCGGTTTTGGTAGCTTTAGTATTCATCATCGTAAGGCTCGAATAGGACGCAATCCCAAGACTGGGGAAAAAGTGGAGCTACCTGCAAAACGGGTGCCTCACTTTAAACCAGGAAAGTCATTACGCGAAAGGGTGGATGCCTCTAAAGATACCACCGATATCTTAGATTAATTCACTTCTTTGTTTTGAAGCCACCGTTAAGGTGGCTTTTTTGTATGTGGATAGAATTCACTTTAGTGGTTCAGGTTGTCCTAAACTGCATCCGTTCAAGGTGGAAAATGTTCGTTCGGTAAATGACCATATTCCAACGAAGAAATGACGTATTTTTGAGGGGAACTGAGTCGTTACTCTGATTATTGGTTTTTGTTGGTTGTTAATTGTTAAAATACATGAGACCTTTGCACGAGTGAGACGCGAGCTAAAAATGAGATAAAATTTTTCTAATCGAGGCGAAAAACGCAGGTAATAGCCAGCTATTGTCAAGTTTTTCAACGAAGAGTAGGGAAATTTTAGCTATTTTTAGCCGTGGATTCATCTCGTGCAAAGGTCTCACATTTATTTTCTGTAAAAGAAGCGAACAGCCATGTTTAAGCTATTGTCCATTTTGATTGCAACCCTGTTTATCCTGTTGGGGTTGGTATTGGGGTTGCTCAACCCACATGAAGTCTATTTTGATGGCTACTTTTTCCGTGGCCATTACCCACTTTCAATGCTTTTAGCGGCTGGGTTTATTTTAGGCATGCTGATTACCGCTCTGTTGTTCTCTTCTCAGTTGTTAGCGATGAAGTGGCGGCTGGCCAAGCGACAAAAGCAGTTGGATCATGCCAATGCTAAATTGGTGCAACTCAATGCAGAACAGTTAATGAAAAAAGCAGAAATTTCTTTTCAAAACTCAGAGAATTTGCCAAAATCCCCAGTCCTGCCCCCTAAGGAGATATAAAAATGACTCAAACTCTTTCAGTAGCAGACCCCAAGGTGGTGGTTGCATTAGATTTTGCTAATGCTCAGCAGGCATTAGACTTTGTTGACCAAGTCACACCAGACTTATGTAAATTGAAAGTGGGCAAAGAGCTCTTTGCAGTGGCGGGCCCTACTTTAGTTGAGAAGTTGGTGGCAAGAGGTTTTGATGTTTTTCTAGATTTGAAATATCACGATATTCCAACCACTGTGGCCAAGGCATGTCAGGCAGCGGCAAAAATGGGCGTATGGATGTTAAATGTTCATGCTTTGGGTGGGCGTAGAATGATGACGCAAGCAAAGGAGGCTATTGCCGCTTGTGACCATCAGCCTTTATTGATTGCGGTTACCATTTTGACCAGCCATTCTGATGAGGAGCTACATGAAATTGGTTTGCAGGGCACGGCACAAGAGAATGTCTTGCGGTTAGCAAAACTGGCAGAGACTTCTGGTTTAGACGGTGTGGTCTGTTCTGCTCAGGAAGCGACTGCTTTACGGGAAATTGTGACGCCAGAGTTTCAACTGGTGACCCCTGGCATTCGCCCGGCTAATGCAGAATTTGGTGATCAAACCCGAGTGATGACACCAGAGAAAGCTCTGGCTGCTGGCTCAAGCTATTTGGTTATTGGCCGTCCCATTACGCAATCTGAAAACCCTATTGCGACTTTACAAGCGATTAATCAGTCTATCTCTTAACCCCTAATCCCCAGTTAGAAAGCTGGCAAATCGCACCACCCTTTCCCTAGGGAAGCGCTGATTAAATCACTTTTGACTGGAAAAGGGTAGCGGTGCGATGCTGTGCTTTGCTCGCGGAAGGCTGTAGAAGCCGTTGGCGAAATAGGCGGAAAAGCAAGCCAACTGTTTGAGCGTAGCGAGTTTTGGCTTGCCCGCCTATGAGCCTTACGGATTCACAGGCTGGAGCGCTCAAAGCACAGTGTCGTGCCGCTGCCCTTGTAGAATTTAATTAATCAGCACTTCCCTAGCAGACAAGAGGCAGCACACTTTATCCAATTTCTAACTAGGGATTTGGGTTAAACGACTATTTTTCTTTTGGGGTCAATACAATATGCTGTTGAGCCTGTCATCAATCTAGCCCGAGTAGGTCTTATAAGCAAGGGTAAAGCTTTTAAGGAGAAAAAATGGGCTTTTTTATTTGCATTCAATTGTTGATGGACTGGGTATCCAGTCACTTTTCTTGGCTGGCTTCTTTGGCTTTACGTGCTTATTTAGTTCCAGTATTTTGGGTGTCTGGTATGCATAAGGTGGAAGGATTTGAAGATATTGTTGCTTGGTTTGGTAATCCTGAATGGGGCTTAGGGCTGCCTTTTCCAACGCTGATGGCATTTTTAGCCACTTCTGCGGAGGTAGGCGGCGCTGTGCTTTTGGCTTTGGGGTTAGGGGTGCGTTATGCCTCAATTCCTCTAATGATTACCATGCTGGTGGCCGCTTTTTCTGTGCATTGGCAAAATGGTTGGCAGTCGGTGGCGGATCTGATGTCACCTTGGGCAAACCCCAGTGCGATCGATGCCACTGCTCGGTTAAATGAGCTGGAAGGACTATTGCAAGAAGCAGGGACCTACAACTACTTTACCGAGTTTGGCGGTATAGCAGTGATCAACAATGGCATTGAGTGGGCAGCCACCTATTTTATTATGCTATTGGCACTGTTCTTTTTAGGCGGCGGCCGTTATGTCAGTTTAGACTATTGGATACGCCAGCGTTTGATGAAGGAGACTTAGACGCCATACGTTGCCAAAGTTTGTAGCCACTATTGCCATCAATAGATCAGGCGGCTACTGTTAGTTTTTTTCAGGTTTTGGGTATTTGTTTCATGCTTGTCTTATTTGCAGAGAACTTAGCGGATAGATTCTTTTGGTTAAAGTGAAGGATGTAGATTAGTGAGATTCTAGCTTTTTATCCGAGGTTCACCTTGAGCCAAGTTCTTTGTCTATTATGTAAAGGAATCCTTTTATGCAATCTATTAACCCCTCTTTCACCTCTTTTAATCCCCCTATTCGCACTTTGATGGGGCCGGGCCCTTCAGATGTTCACCCACGCATCCTCTCAGCAATGGCTCGTCCAACCATTGGTCATTTAGATCCCGCCTTTGTCGGCATGATGGATGAGGTGAAGGCGATGCTGAAGTATGCTTTCCAAACTGAAAATGAGATGACCTTTGCGGTGTCGGCACCGGGTTCTGCCGGCATGGAAACCTGTTTTGCCAACTTGGTTGAGCCAGGAGATAAGGTAGTGGTCTGCATTAATGGTGTTTTTGGTATGCGCATGAAAGAGAATGTGGAGCGTGCTGGAGGCAAAGCCATTGTGGTCAGTGATGACTGGGGGACGGCTGTCTCAGTAGAGAAGGTGGAAGCGACACTGCAGGCAAACCCAGATGCAAAGATTGTGGCTCTTGTCCATGCGGAGACCTCTACAGGCGCTTGCTCCGATGCGAAAGCTTTGTGTGAAGTTGCACACCAATATGATTGCCTAACAATTGTTGATGCGGTCACCTCTTTGGGGGGGGCTGGTGCCAAGCGAGCCTACCACCATACTGCTCCAATTAACGCTCTTTATGCTTTGCATGAGGCCCTAGTGATGTTGTGTGAAGAAGGGTTGGAGAATGCTTGGGCTCGTCATGCTCAGATGCATCAGAAGTTAAAGGCAGGTCTTGAGTCAATGGGTATTGAGTTTGTTGTTGATGAGTCGGTGCGCCTGCCTCAGCTAAACTCGGTTTGGATTCCAGAGGGTGTGGATGATGCCGCTGTCCGTTCTGAGCTATTGAACCGTTATAACTTAGAAATTGGAGCGGGTCTGGGAGATTTTGCCGGTAAAGTTTGGCGAATTGGCCTGATGGGCTTCTCAGCCAAAGAGGAAAATGTGCTGTTCTGTCTTTCTGCTTTGAAAGAGGTTTTAGCGAAGCAAGATTGATTTAATCAGCACTTCCTTAAGTTTATCCTCAGTGTACTTTACACACTATGCCGCTCAAATGAGCGGTTTTTTTATATCCCAAGCCCACAGGCATAAAATTGGTACATAGCACCACCTCTTGCCTGCTATGAATTCACTAAAAATGTTCGTTTAATCGATGGGTGAAGCTCTAGAGAACATGTGATAGGACTCTGTAATCAATTTCTAAATATGGATTTGGGCATGCCTTTTACATAGCTTTACTTTATAATGTTCACCTATTTTAAATTGTTAAGGGCTGGATTGAGCGATGGGTTGGTTTAAACGCTATTTGGTGGCCGGTTTATTAGTGTGGTTACCCTTGGGGGTGACGATTGCCGCACTAATTTTTCTGGTGAATCTATTTGACCAGAGTTTACTGCTGTTGCCAGAAGCTTTAAGACCTGAGACTTGGTTGGGCTTTCGAATACCAGGACTGGGAATTATTCTCTCACTGGTGATTATTTTGCTCACTGGGATGTTTGTGGCCAACTTTTTGGGCAGTCGTATTATGCGAATGTGGGAGAGGTTGCTTTCTCGGATTCCACTGGTTCGCTCTATCTACTCCGCAGTTAAGCAGATTGCAGAAGCGATTTTTGGCTCAGGCTCACAAACCTTTCAAAAGGCCTATCTCATTCAGTACCCTCGTAATGGTTTGTGGACCTTGGCGTTTCAAACCAGCGAATCCCAAGGGGAGGCGCAATATAAAGCGGGATTGAATGAGATCATTAATCTCTTTGTGCCAACAACGCCCAACCCCACCTCAGGCTTTTTTATTATGGCCTCTAAAAATGAGATTATTGAGCTAGAGATGCCAGTGGATGATGCCTTGAAGATGGTGATCTCTGGTGGCGTAGTGGTGCCAGAGTGGCATGCTCAAAAGTCAAAAGAAGGACCGGTTTTGGCGCCCGATGATAAAAAGAATTTAGATTGAGACCTTTGTACGAGTGAGACGCGAGCTAAAAATGAGATAAAATTTTTCTAATCGAGGCGGAAAATGCAGTCAATAGTCCGCTATTGGCAAGTTTTCCAACGAAGAGTAGGGAAGTTTTAGCCATTTTTAGCCGTGGATTCATCTCGTGCAAAGGTCTCTCATTAAGATAAGGTAAATAAACAGATGCGCACACACTATTGTGGAGAAGTTACAGAAACACTTTTAGATCAAACTGTCACCGTTGCAGGCTGGGTTCACCGCTGCAGAGATCACGGTGGAGTAATTTTTATTGATTTGCGAGATCGTGAAGGTTTGGTTCAAGTGGTGGTCAATCCAGACACATCAGAGATTTTTGAAAAGGCAGAACACTTACGCGTGGAGTGTGTGCTGAAAATTACCGGCTTAGTACGGGAGCGTCCAGAGGGAACCATTAACCCCAATATGAATACTGGAAAGATTGAGATTGTGGCTCAAGACTTAGAAGTGTTAAGCATGGCAGAGCCGATTCCATTCCAGTTGGACGACAAGAATATTTCAGAAGAGGTACGGCTTAAGTACCGCTATATCGATCTGCGTCGAGATGAGATGCGAGAAACACTGCTGTTGCGTTATAAGGTTACCCGCTCTATGCGTCGCTATCTAGATGATAACGGCTTTATTGATATGGAAACCCCCATTTTGACCAAGTCTACCCCTGAAGGCGCTCGGGATTACTTGGTGCCTAGCCGGACGCATCCAAACAAGTTTTTTGCTCTGCCTCAGTCACCTCAGCTGTTTAAGCAGTTGCTGATGATGTCGGGCTTTGATCGCTACTATCAAATTACTCGCTGTTTCCGTGATGAGGATTTGCGGGCAGATCGTCAACCCGAATTTACCCAGTTGGATATTGAAACCTCTTTCTTAGATGAAAACGGGGTGATGGAACTGATGGAAGGCTTAACCAAAACCATCTTTAAAGAAGGGATTGGTGTTGAGTTTGACACTGACTTTCCTCGGATGCCGTACGCAGAAGCGATTCGCCGTTTCGGAATTGACCGTCCAGACTTACGAATTCCACTAGAGTTGGTCGATGTGGCAGACCTTTTGCAAGACATTGAATTTAAGGTGTTTGCAGGGCCAGCTAAAGATCCCAAAGGTCGAGTCGCTGCCTTGAAAGTACCTGGTGGTGCTAAGCTGACTCGTAAAGAGATTGATGAATACACCAAGTTTGTGGGCATCTACGGTGCTAAGGGCTTAGCCTATATTAAGGTGAATGATCTTTCTGCCGGTTTGGAAGGGTTGCAGTCGCCTATTGTGAAATTCTTCCCTGATCAGGTCATGGAGATTATGCAGCGTGTGGGCGCAGAAGATGGCGATATTGTCTTCTTCGGGGCCGACCGTGCTAAGGTGGTCAATGAGGCCTTGGGTGCTCTGCGGGTCAAGATCGGTGAAGATTTGAACATGATTACTCAGAAGTGGGCACCAGTTTGGGTGGTGGACTTCCCGATGTTTGAGGAAGATGAAAAGACTGCTCGTATGACGGCTATTCACCACCCCTTTACACAACCTAAGGCCACCACTGAAGAGATTTTAAACCACGATAACCCTGAGCAGATGCTTTCTCGAGCCTATGACTTGGTGATTAACGGGATTGAAGTTGGAGGTGGTTCTGAGCGTATCCATGATACGAAGATGCAAGCGGCTGTATTTAAGCTGTTGGGCATCTCTGATGAAGAGGCACAGGATAAGTTTGGTTTCTTGTTAGAAGCCTTAAAGTATGGCTGTCCTCCTCATGCAGGTATGGCTTTTGGCTTGGATCGCTTGGTGATGTTGATGGCAGAGCGTGAGTCCATTCGTGATGTGATTGCCTTCCCGAAAACGCAGTCAGCGGCTTGTCCATTGACTGAAGCACCAGGGGAGGTGAGCAACGATCAGCTTAAAGAGTTGGGCTTGCGTTTCCGTAAAGGGTTGGAGTAGGTTTAATGCCAAATACGCCTAAAACACTGGCTGAATCTTTGCCGCAATCACTGCAAAGTCGTATTGACCAGTTGGCTCAATCGGCTAAAACCGCACCTTGGCTTACAGAACAACAAAAAGCGGAATTGAAGCAGAAGATTAAAGCACTGCTAAAAAAGAAAAATGCTCAGTTAGTGGCTCATTATTATGTCGATGATGAGTTGCAAGCATTGGCGGAAGAAACGGGTGGCAAGGTGGCTGACTCTTTGGAGATGGCTAACTTTGGTGCTCAGTCCGATGCCGAGATGCTGGTGGTTTGTGGTGTGCGGTTTATGGGAGAGACAGCTAAAATTCTCTCTCCTGAAAAACGCATTTTAATGCCCGATTTAGAGGCCACTTGCTCTTTGGATTTGAGCTGCCCGGCTGAAGAGTTTGCCCAGTTTTGCGCTCAGTACCCTGAGCACCAGGTGGTGGTCTATGCCAACACCAGTGCAGAGGTGAAAGCGATTGCTGATTGGGTGGTCACTTCTGGAAATGCCTTGCAAATTGTTTCTCATCTAAAAGCGCAAGGGCAGAAAATCATCTGGGCACCGGATCGTCACCTAGGACACTGGATAGAAAAAGAGACCGGCATTGAGATGATTCGCTGGCAGGGGCACTGCATTGTGCATGATGAGTTTGAAACTTTCGAGCTAGAGCAGCTGAAGGCTCAACACCCTGATGCCAAAGTATTGGTGCACCCAGAATCCCCAGCAGCAGTCGTAGAGCTGGCAGATATTGTGGGCTCTACCCGGGTAATGATTGAAGCAGTGCAGAAACAGCCTGAACAGAAGTTTATTGTGGCGACCGACTACGGTATTTTTTACAAAATGCAGAAGTTGGCGCCAGAGAAGCAGTTAATTATTGCCCCAACCGGCAGTAAAGAGAAACAGTGTCAAAGCTGTGCCCACTGCCCTTGGATGGCAATGAACAGTTTAGAAAATTTAGCTGCTTGCTTGGAACAAGAGACGGGCGAAATTCTGCTGGAAGAGACGGTGCGGCAAAAAGCCCTCGCTTCCATTCAGCGGATGCTGGACTTTTCCCGTCAACAGGGGCTGATTTTAGCTCAAAAGTAGAGCACCTGACACGAAAGACCTCTAAGAGTCCTTTGTACGAGTGGGATGTGAGCTAAAAAATGAGATAAAATTTGCCAAATCGAGGCGGAAAACGCAGCTAATAGCCTGCTATTGGCAAGTTTTTCAACGAAAAGTTGGTGAATTTTAACCATTTTCAACCGTGTATTCATCTCGCATAAAGGACTCTTTAGCAGGACTGGGAATTTTGGCACTTTTTGACAGAGTTTTATTCAATATTTGGGGGT
>CAYOOU010000010.1:6379-8478 GCA_964405635.1 uncultured Piscirickettsiaceae bacterium | reverse complement strand
GCAGGACTGGGAATTTTGGCACTTTTTGACAGAGTTTTATTCAATATTTGGGGGTACTTTGGCTCAGTTTCAGCGTGTATTGGGCATTGACCCCGGGTCAAGAAAAACCGGTTTTGGTATTATTGAGTCTGGTCGTTATCATCCGCGATATTTGGTCAGCGGAGTGATTCGGGTAGATAAGTTTGACAGTGCGGAACGATTGAAAAATATTTTTCAATCAATCACGCAAATTATCGAGCAATATCAGCCTACGGTGATGGCCATTGAAAAGGTGTTTGTGCATAAAAACCCCAACAGTGCCATTGTATTGGGGCAGGCTCGAGGGGTCATTCTCTGTGCGGCAGCCCTGAAAGAGATTCCCATTATGGAGTACACCCCTACGCAGATTAAGAATACCATTGTCGGGCGAGGGCATGCCAATAAGCAGCAAATTCAATATATGGTGCAAAATCTTTTAAAGCTCACCGAATCGCCACAAGAAGATGCAGCAGATGCGTTGGCTTGTGCCCTGTGTCATGACCGCTATCTCACCTTGGGCATTGACCCCGCCACCCTAAAAAAAGGAACGCACTTTTAAATGATCGGTTTTTTACGAGGACAACTGGTAAGCAAACAGCCGCCTTTGTTGCTACTAGATGTGAATGGGGTAGGCTATGAAGTGGAAGCCCCAATGAGCACTTTTTACCAGTTAGAGCAGAAGACGGCCTCTACTGAAGAAGTGGTTATTCTGACTCACATGCACGTGCGGGAAGATGCAATGCTGCTTTATGGCTTTGCAACCGAAGAGGAGCGCCAACTATTTCGTCTATTGCTCAAGGTGAATGGAGTGGGGGCAAAAATGGCTTTAGCCATTCTCTCTTCAATGTCTGTGGTTGAATTTTGTGGCTTTGTGACGCAAGGTGATGTGGTCAGTCTAACTCGCATTCCAGGCGTGGGTAAGAAAACAGCGGAGCGGCTACTGATTGAGATGCGAGATAAGTTAAAAGGGGATGTGCTTTTACAGCAAGCTGCCTCTTCAATGGAGCCCTTGTCTTCAGAAGTAGAAAAGCCTGTCCAAATGCCACAAAGTCGTATTGCTGACTCTGCTTTGGCAGCTTTGGTCTCTCTGGGCTATAAACCTAACCAGGCGGAATCCCTTTTAAGTGGGATAGAGATGGAGGGCTTAACGCTAGAGGCAGTGATTAAAAAGGCTCTGCAACAGGTGAAGTTGGCATGATTGAAACCGATCGCATTGTTGGCAATATTGAAACAGAAGAGGATATGTATGTTGCCCCTTCTGTGCGTCCGACCCATATTCAAGAGTATATTGGTCAGGTGGCGGTTCGGGAGCAGCTTTCTATGTCTATTCATGCCGCTAAAATGCGAGGAGAGCACCTAGATCATGTGCTGCTCTATGGTCCTCCAGGACTGGGTAAAACGACTTTAGCCAATATTATTGCCCATGAGATGGGGGTGAAGTTGCGACAGACTTCTGGGCCAGTGATTGAGCGACCAGGGGATTTGGCAGCGATTTTGACACGGCTGGAGCCGAATGATGTGCTGTTTATTGACGAAATTCACCGGCTTAGCCCCATTGTGGAAGAGGTGCTCTATCCTGCAATGGAGGATTTTCAGCTAGATATTGTGATTGGCGACGGTCCAGCGGCACAGAGTGTAAAAATTGATCTGCCCCCTTTTACCTTGGTTGGCGCCACGACTCGGGCAGGGCTGCTCACTTCGCCTTTGCGAGATCGTTTTGGTATTGTGCAACGGTTGGAGTTTTATTCGGTTTCTGAGTTGACCCAAATTGTGCAAAGATCTGCATTGATTTTAGGGATTGAGGCAGAGGATGCCGGAGCAGAAGAGGTGGCGCGCCGCTCTCGAGGTACGCCAAGGATTGCCAACCGCCTGTTGCGCCGAGTGCGGGATTATGCCCAAGTGAAGGGAGATGGCGTCATCACTCAGCCCATTGCTGCTCAAGCTTTGGATATGCTGGAGGTGGATACGCTGGGGTTGGATAAAATGGATCGCCGAATGATGGCGTTGATGATAGAAAAATTTGCCGGTGGGCCAGTGGGGATTGATAGCTTGGCCACTGCGTTGGGCGAGGAGCGGGGCAC
>CAYOOU010000010.1:4849-6279 GCA_964405635.1 uncultured Piscirickettsiaceae bacterium | reverse complement strand
ATGAATGATGCAAATTTAGTGGAGATTATTTTACATGCCAGCCCTGTCGTGCAGGCGGTGATTGTGCTACTGGCAATGATGTCCTTAATGGCTTGGACCATTGCCTTTGCCAAGCGAGCACAAATTCGCAAGGCAGCTAAACAAGCCATTGCATTTCAGGGGAAATTTGATGCCACCAATGATTTAACGCAGCTCTACTATGAGTTAAATAACTTGGATGACAAAAACAAAGGTATGGAGAAAATATTTGAAGCAGGATATCAAGAGTTTGTGCGCCTTAAAAAGCAGGGGGTGAGTGATATTAATGATTTGCTTGCGGGCACTCAAAGAGCCATGAAAGTGGCTTTTTCCAAAGAGGCAGAGCGCTTGGAATCACAACTGCCGACCTTGGCAACCGTCGGCTCTTCTGCCCCCTATATCGGTTTATTTGGGACCGTATGGGGAGTGATGCATGCCTTTCAATCTTTGGGGAACATTCAACATGCCACTTTAGCTGCGGTAGCACCTGGGATTGCAGAAGCTTTGATTGCCACCGCCATCGGTCTGTTTGCCGCTATTCCCGCTGTGATTGCCTATAATAACCTGAGTAGCCGTGCAGATAAGGTATTAGGGCAGTATGAGATTTTTGCCGATGGCTTTTTGACGGTGATTCAACGCCAGGCACATCTACTTTCAAAAAATAGTCGTGCAGAGTAGGGATTGAGAGCATGAATCAGTCAAACCTTCGCCGTCAAACACTTGGCCGTAAAAAGTTAATGGCTGAGATCAATGTGGTGCCCTATATTGATGTAACTCTGGTATTGCTGATTATTTTTATGGTGACTGCTCCGATTGTTCAGCAAGCAGTGACAGTGGATCTTCCCCAGACCCCTGTTATCAAAAAGCAAGCAAAGCAGACAGAAATCCCTCCTTTTATTATTACTGTGACCAAAGATGGCTTATATAAAACCAGCGAAGCGCCAGAACAGGTCATCAATCAAAGGGAGTTGGCAACATTGGTAGCAGAATCCATTGCTCGTGCTCAGCTCAATCCAGAACAACCGATTTATATTCAAGGGGATAAGGCAGCACCTTATGGTAAGGTGGTGCATCTATTTACTCTGTTAAAAGCCAATGGAGTGAGTCAAGTCTCCCTACTGACGGAGCCGGAGTCATGATCCGCTTTATTCTGCAACACCCTATTGCCTTCTTAGTGGCACTGCTGTTGCATATTGGCATAGTGGGGCTATTTGTTTGGCAAACCGAGGCTGAAAAACCATTGGCACTGAGTAGCAATCAGCCCAAAAAGCCTTTGGCCAAAACAGCGGTGCCAGAGCAGACTAATAAGGAACAGTCTGAGCGTAATCAGGTGCCGGCTTTAGCAGAACCGATGCGCACCTTTACCGTGGATAAAAGCTTGGTGCAACAGCAGATTGCACGAATTAAACAGC
>CAYOOU010000010.1:0-4749 GCA_964405635.1 uncultured Piscirickettsiaceae bacterium | reverse complement strand
GAGTAGGTTATGTTGAAAATTTTAAAACAACAACTGTTAAAAAGTCGTTGGCTTGTTTTGTCCTTGATGATCTTTAATCAAACCGCACAGGCGACGTTAACTATTGAAATCAATGATAGTTACGAAAATGCTGTGCCCATTGGTATTTTGCCTTTTGAATGGCAGGGGCTTAAAGAGAATGAGCCTTTACCTGAAGTGCTGAGTGAGGTGGTGGCTGGTGATCTGTTGCGAAGCGGTAAATTTAAGCCTCTACCAGAAGATAAATTGCCACAAATTCCGCACCAGTTGGCAGAGGTTGACTACCCAGCATGGCGTAGTTTGGATGTGGACAATATCCTAATTGGCAAAATTAAGGAAGAGTCGCCAGGCGTGTATCAAATTGATATGCGTTTTGTGGATATTTTGCGGAAGCAGCAGGTGATTGGCAAGCGCTGGAAGCATATCCCCAAAAGGCTTTTGCGTCGGGTGGCTCATCAAATGAGCGATCTGCTGTATGAAGAGTTAACTGGGGTGAAAGGGGCTTTTAATACCCAGATTGCCTATGTGGTGATGAAAAAAGTGGGGGGGCGGAAGGTTTATAGTTTAAATGTTTCTGATTCTGATGGGGCCAATGAGCAACCAATTTTGATTTCCAATGAACCGATTATGTCCCCAGCTTGGTCACCAGATGGAAAAAAATTGGCTTATGTCTCTTTTGAAAATGGTCACTCTGAAGTCTATATGCAGACTTTAGATGGTAAAAAGCGAGTAAAGCTGGCCAGTTTTAAAGGCATTAACGGAGCCCCTGCCTTTTCACCGGATGGGAAGCAATTGGCATTGACGCTGTCTAAAGGGGGTAGTGCCGATATTTATCTTATGGATTTAAAAACCAAAAAAATTACCCGCAGAGTGACTAAACACTGGGCGATTGAGACTGAGGCGGCTTGGACACCCAGTGGACACTCGCTGTTCTTTAACTCTGACCGCCGAGGGCAGCCACAGATTTTTCAGGTTTTTTTAGATACCGGTGAGATCCGACGAGTGACTTTTGAAGGGCGTTATAATGCCAATCCAGATGTGTCACCAGATGGTCGCTATATTGCGATGGTACATGCGCCAGGTGGTGCTGGCTTTCATATTGGGTTGTTGGACCTTTTTACCAATGAGTTTACGGTGTTGACTGATACCTATTTAGATGAATCCCCCACCTTTGCTCCAAATGGTGAGATGATTTTGTATGCCATGAATAAAAAAGGCAAAGGCGAGCTTGCAGTGGTTGCTATTGATGGCATGACCTCTACCACACTAAGTGTGAAAGATGGTGAGGTACGAGAGCCAGCTTGGGGGCCTTATATTCAATAGTGCAAAGTTTGGGATAATCAAAACAAAGGACAAGGAATGAATTCAAAAATAGCAGTTTTTCAGAAAACAATTAATTGGCGCCGGCTTCTGCTACAGGCTTGGGTTATGGGCTTGCCTTTAACTTTGGTTGCTTGTGGTAGCTCAACAGCTATTAAACCGGATCAAGAAGGCACAGGGGTTGAAGCACCGGCAGCAGAAAAAGCACAAGAGAAAACAGTTTGGCGTTACGGACCTCCTCCAGAAGGAGAGAAAGGAGAGGTTAAAGTTTTGGGGGCACAAAGGCCAGAGCAGGCGCCAGAAGGTTCTGATTTGCAAGCCGAAGATTTGAGCTCTGCAGAGGAGAGCGAGCAGCAGGCGTCTCAAGAGGCCGTCATTGACTATCAACCGGTTGTCTATTTTAATTATGATCAAGATACACTCTCTGATGAAGCTGTTCAGATAGTGCGGCATTACGCCAAAATTTTATTAGATAATCCCATGGAGCGGGTGAAACTATTGGGTCACACAGATGAACGAGGTAGCCCTGAGTATAATTTAGCCTTGGGAGAGCGGCGAGCTAAGGCGGTAAAAGAGGTGATGGTGGTCTTTGGTGTAAGCCAAGAACGAGTTGAAGTCATTAGCTATGGGGAAGAGAAACCCGCTGAAGATGGTCACAATGAAGCGGCTTGGGCAAAAAACCGTCGTGTTGAAATAGTCATCTATTAATGGAAATGAAAAGATGAATCCAATGCCTCAAAAAAGAAAATTTATTACAGCCCTGCTTTTGATGACAGCAGTTGCCCTACCTGTTCAAGCGGTAACCACTACTGAGCTGGATAAGCGGTTGCAGCGGTTGGAAAAGATGGCGGAGAACCCGATCTATCTACAGTTGATGCGACGGATTGAAACCCAAGAAAAAGAGGTTCAGCGGCTACAAGATCGTATGGATCGCTTGGCCTATGAGCTGGAAAAGCTGAAAAAACAGTCTGATAAACGCTACGCTGAAAATGATGAGCGAATCAGTCAATTGGCGTCTCAGCTCAAACAGCTTCAATCGCAACAGGAAGAGGGAGGGAGTGCTTCAGTTCCTGAGGTCGCCCTGCCCATGGCGCCTTCAACTTCACTGACTCAGAAACCGACACCTAGCACGGATTCAGAGACGCAACCTAAGGATTTGCCTGCTGAGCCAGTCGCACCGAAGCCCGCCACTCAAGATAAAGCCATACAACCGAAAGCTATTAGTACGCACTTTCCAACCTCAGAGGAGAAGGAGGCCTATAAGTCAGCCTTTGCCTTGGTTAAAACAGGAAAGTATGCAGAAGCGATTAAGGCTTTTAAAGCCTTCCAGAAACAGTATCCTGCCAGCAAATTGGCTGCTAATGCTGCTTACTGGCAGGGCGAGGTAGGGTTGCTACAGAAGCAGAATCAGCAAGCATTGGAAGCGTTTGATCGTGTGCTTATGCTTTATCCCAAAAGTTTAAAGGTGCCCGATGCCATGTTGCGAAAAGCAGATGCTTTGGTTTTATTAGGCCAGACAGAAGAAGCTAAAAACCTTTATCAAATGATTGCAAAAAAATATCCTGATTCGCGAGCGGCTAAAAGTGTTGGAAAGCGACTTAAAATCTTGGCTGATGCAGTAGAAGAGAAGGATGGAAAGTCAGCAATAAACAAGGCGAGTGATGCACCGTCAAAGGCTGGTCAGTAAGATGCTTGCTCAACAGCCTGCGGTTATTCTGCTTTCTGGCGGCTTAGACTCTGCGACAGTGCTTGCCATTGCCAAGTCACAAGGCTTTGAGTGTCACACTATGGCCTTTGATTATGGTCAGCGACACCGCTCAGAGTTGGAGGCTTCCGAAAAATTGGCAAAAGCGATGGGGGTGAAGACCCATCGGGTTATGAAAGTTGATATGCGCAATATTGGCGGTTCTGCTTTAACGGATGAAGGTATTGCTGTTCCGACAACTGGCGTGGAAGATGAGATTCCAGTGACCTATGTGCCTGCACGCAATACGATTTTTCTCTCCTATGGTTTGGCTTTGGCGGAAGTGTTGGAGGCGGACAATATCTTTATTGGCGTCAATGCGGTGGACTACTCTGGTTATCCCGATTGCCGACCTGAGTATATTGAAGCCTTTGAGAAGATGGCCAATTTAGCCACCAAAAGAGCGATTGAAGGGCACCCTTTAAAAGTTCAAACGCCATTGATAGATTTAAGCAAAGGGGAAATTATTCAAAAGGGCTTAGAACTAGGCGTAAATTACAGCTTGACGGTTTCTTGTTACCAAGCAAATGAGGCGGGAGAGGCGTGTGGGCTCTGCGACTCATGCCGCCTGAGAAAACAAGGCTTTGAGCAAGCAGGAGTGCAAGATCCAACTCGTTATAGATCCAACCCCTAAAACCGTCCTGCTCGTGCAAAGGTCTCACTAAATTTTTTTAATTTTTTTTGCAAAGGGGGCTTGCACTGAAAGGGAACGACTGTATAATACGCACCCATCTGCTGAGCACACAATAACACGGGTCGTTAGCTCAGCTGGTAGAGCAGTTGGCTTTTAACCAATTGGTCGCGCGTTCGAATCGCGCACGACCCACCATATTCCAAAACCCCGTTTGTTTTCAAATGGGGTTTTTTTATTGCGGTCTTTTTGCCAAAAGGCCCAGTTCTGGCATAGAATGTGTATAGCGGTTATGCACCTGTGTCGGAACTGTTGTCTTTGTTTAAAACCTGTGTATTTGAGGTATTGCTGTTTTCCAATGGAGGGAGTCCGAGTTGTTGCCTTCTAAAGGCTTCAAATCCTTTTTGTACCAGATCAAAGGTTTTTTGATAATTGTCGGCAATATCACCTTCAAAGACTTTTAGGTCTTTTAGAATGCCTTGTGCTTCGGAGAAGCCTTGTTTGACACCTCCACCGACCACATCTAAGAACTTGTTAATGAGCGCTTCGCCTGAAAGTTCTGGGTGGCTTTTTTGAAAGCCGTCGAGAAAAGCGGTGGTGCCTTGTACAATCCGCTGAGCAACATTTTCTGGTAACCAGTATTTCATGCCCCCTTGCTTTTTGAGGTTCTCTTCAGAGATGACATTTTTTTCACCGGTTTCCGCTTCAAATTGTTCATTGAGTTTTTCAATGGCCAGCTTGTAGGTGATTTTTAAAGCGCCCTCTCTCTTATCACTACTGTTTTCAAAAAAGTGGGAGACAAAAACGGCCTGCTTTTCATTACGCACGGTCACCTCTTTCAGTCCAGCAGTGATACTATTTTCAGTTTCAGGCTTACTCAGATTGACTGAGCTATTCTGTTGCTTTTGATAAGCCGAGATGGCTTGACCTGGAATCGATGAAATTGACATGGCACTCTCCTAAAATAAACTGGCACAAATGGGATATCGGTAGCTAGGATAAAGACTTTAGCGAGTATTCCCCAAATCCTCAGATA
>CAYOOU010000009.1:24242-29044 GCA_964405635.1 uncultured Piscirickettsiaceae bacterium | reverse complement strand
TGATTTAATCAGCGCTTCCCTAGTTTTCCAACGAAGAGTAGGGGCGTTTAGCCATTTTAGCTGTGGATTTACTCGTGCAAAGGTCTCACTATAAAGGAAGATAATGAAAGATCAGTCTCAAGAAGGCATAGAGCCTAATGTCAATAAGCGTCGTTTACTCTGGTGGATTGTGCTCGGGACCATACGCCCGCCTTTTTTAGTGTTAGCCTTAGCAGTGGTGAATTTAGGTGTAGCCTTTGCTATCTATGAGGGCGCCTCTTTCTCTTTTGAACTCTATTTTTTGACGATCGTTGCCGCATTGGCTGCTCACGCCAGTGTAAATATGCTCAATGAGTATGAGGACTTTCTTTCCGGTTTGGATGACCTCACCCAGCGCACCCCTTTTAGTGGGGGCAGTGGCCGTTTGCAGGCATACCCACATTTGGCTCAAGAGGCGGCACAATGGGTGCAACGCATTGCCTATCTTCTGCTAGGGGTTTCCATTGCCATTGGTTTGTACTTTATTTGGCTCAGAGGTTGGGAGGTTTTGCCTTTAGGTATAGTAGGGATTGCTTTGGTGTTGGCTTATACCAATAAAATAACCCGCAAGCCCTGGCTCTGCTTGGTGGCACCAGGATTGGCCTTTGGTCCTATTATGGTGATGGGAAGCTATTTTGTTTTTGCAGGGCACTACAGCTGGAGTAGCTTTGCTGTCTCTTTGATTCCTTTTTTCTTAATCAATAATCTACTGTTGCTCAATCAAATTCCCGATGAAGCGGCAGACCGACAAGTGGGACGGTATAATTTGATTATGCGACTGGGCATTGATCGCAGCCTCTCTATTTTTCGACTCTTTTTGCTGGCCAGCTATTTGATGTTGTTGCTGTTGGTGGTAATTGAGTGGTTGCCAGCGTGGGCACTTTTGGGGTTGTTGACTTTGGTGTTGGCGGTGCCGTTGTTTTTTAAAATTCACACAGCGCATCAAAAAATAGAGACCCTTTTGCCGCTATTGGCTTGGAATGTAATGATTAATATTGTGACCCCTTTGCTGATTGCTCTGGGGCTTTATTTGCAAGGACACTTTTAAGATGAAACAGAAAACATTGATGGACACAGTGGGCAATACCCCACTGGTGAAATTGCAACGACTGCCACGGTTGGAAAATGGCAGTGAAGTGTGGGTGAAGCTGGAGGGGAATAATCCAGCAGGTTCTGTGAAGGATCGTCCTGCACTGAATATGATTTTACAAGCGCAAAAGCGGGGTGAGATTCAACCAGGGGATACCTTAATTGAGGCCACCAGTGGTAATACAGGCATTGCCTTGGCGATGGCCGCAGCAATGTTAGATTATAAAATGAAGCTGATTATGCCGGAAAATATGTCCTTTGAGCGCAAAGCAGCGATGGCAGCCTATGGCGCTGAGTTGATTCTGGTCTCTCAAGATGCGGGCATGGAAGGCGCAAGAGATTTGGCTTTGAAAATGGGCGCAGAAGGGCAAGGCTATCTACTTAATCAGTTTGCAAGCCCTGATAACCTTATGGCACACTATCACACCACAGGACCAGAAATTTGGCGAGACAGCGAAGGGGAAATTACGCACTTTGTCAGTGCTATGGGCACAACCGGCACGATTATGGGGGTGTCGATGTACTTAAAAGAGCAATCTGATAAAGTACAGATTGTGGGCGTGCAGCCTACCGAAGGCAGTGCCATTCCTGGGATTCGACGCTGGGCAAAGGCGTATTTGCCAGAGATTTATGATGATAGCCGTGTCGATCAAATTATCGATATGGAGCAGTCAATGGCTGAGGAAACCACTCGTCAACTGGCTAAACAGGAAGGGATTTTTGCTGGTGTATCCTCTGGTGGTGCTGTGGCAGCAGCGATTCAGGTGGCGCAAGCTAACCCTAATGCCAAGGTGGTGGTGATTATTGCTGACCGTGGTGATCGTTACCTTTCGACTGGCATATTCCCAGCATAGGAAACAGTGATGGCAAGAGAGATTGAAAGAAAGTTTTTGGTAAAGGGAGAGGCTTGGAAGCAGCAAGCCTTTGACCAAAAGCATTATGCTCAAGGGTACTTGAATGATATTCACCAACCAGGTAGCAAATCCTCTATTCGAGTACGGATTGAAGGTGATAAAGGGATGCTCAATATTAAAAGCCTTGAGATTGGCTTGAGCCGAGATGAGTATGAGTATGAAATTCCCCTGGCCGATGCGGAGAAGATGCTCCACACTTTAGCAGTGGGGCCCATTGTAGAAAAAATTCGCTATTTTGTTCAGCTGGGTCAACATACTTGGGAAGTCGATGAGTTTTTGGGAGATAATAAAGGTTTGGTGGTCGCCGAAGTAGAAATGGATTCGGAAGACCAGCAGGTGGAAATGCCTGAATGGATTGGGCAAGAGGTGACGCACATCCCCCGTTATTACAATGTCAGCCTGAGTCAAACCCCCTTTAATCAATGGAGTGAAGATGAAAAGAATAACCTTGAAACCGCTTAATTTGAGCGCTTTGCACGAGACTGGTGCGTGTGCTTCCATCTCGTGTAAAGCGCTCAATTTACTATTGGTGGGATTTTTGAGCAGTGCCAACTTAACCGTGTCTCAGGCCGGTACAATTGGTTTAAGCCAAGTTTATCAAATGGCGGTTAAGCATGATGCGGTACTGGCTAAGGCGCAAGCACAGTATGAAGCGGATCAAAAAATAGAGCGGTTGGCCAAAGCCCCTTTAATGCCACAAGTCACAGCGGGTGCAGGTTGGCAGTCGGTAGACAGCTCGGTAAACAGCCAAGACCAAACAGCGACAAGTTGGAATGTTACCTTGAATCAATCGGTTTACCAGCGAGACAACTGGATGAAGGTGGATCAAGCTAAATATCAAGTGCTTAGTGCTAAATATGCCTACCAAAATGCCCAGCAAGATTTGATTGAGCGGGTAGTGGATGCCTATTTTAAGGTATTGATTGCGCAGCAAGATTTAGAGCTGGCTAAAACCAAAGAGTTGGCAGACAAAACTCAGTGGGAAAAGGCTAAAACTTCTGCAGAGGTGGGATTGGCCAGCCGTACCGATGTATTGCAGGCCAAATCCAGCTATGATCTTTCCAAATCTGATCGCATCAGTGCGCAGACACAACTGGATATTGTGGTGGAGGATTTAGCTAAACTGACAGGCAAGCCGATCACCGATTTAAAAACCCTTAAATTGGGCACTCAATTGAGTCAGTTTGATACCCATATTGATAAATGGATTGACTTAGTTGAAACTAAAAACTTTGCCATTTTGCAGGTGAAAAACCAAGTGGCAACGGCTCAAAAGCAAATTGAAATTGAAAAGTCGGGTCACTTCTGGCCTCAGGTGGGGCTCCAAGCCAAATATCAAAATAGCTCGATTGATTATAGCTCCCCTGTGCCGCCAACGCCAAGCAAGGTGGATGCAACCAGTTTAACTTTGGGTGTGTCTGTTACGGTGCCTCTATATGCGGGTGGTGCGATTCTGACCAAAGTTGATCAAGCTCGTGCCAACCTTAAAGTGGCGCAAGAGACGCTTAGGGATACCGAAGAGCAGGTCAAGTTGCAGACTCGTGTGTTGGTGCATAGTATTGAGCGGGGGCAGGCTTTGGTGCAGGCTCTGCGGGAAGCAGTGAAGTCTAATAACGCCTTTTTAGAAGCGGCAGAAGAGGGCTATCGTGTGGGTACTCAGAGTTTGCTAGAGGTACTAACAGCTCGTACCGGCCAATTTAAGGCACGTCGAGATCTGGCAGATGCTTTACACAACTTGGTGTTGAATCAGCTTAAACTAAAAGCCGTAGTAGGTGAATTGAACCCTGATGTGTTGGCAGAGTTTGACGCCTTACTTGTAGAGAAGTAAATGAAATTCAGTCGTCGTGATTGGATTAAAACAGCCACAGCCTTCACTTTAGGCAGTGGCTTTTCTGTTTTGGCAGGGTGTCAATCTTCTAAGACTGAGGAACTTCAAAATAGCTTGCGAATGGGCGTGACCAGCCGCCCACGAATGCTGGACCCTCGTAAAGCCACTGACGCCCTTTCCAGTAGAATCAATCGGCTGATTTATCAAGCATTAATAGACTTTGATGAACATTTTCAACCCATCCCCAGTCTTGCCCGTTGGCAACAGTTATCAGAAACCCATTACCGATTCACGCTGCAAAAAGAAGCCTATTTTCATCATAGTAAGCCGCTTACGGCAGAAGATGTGGTGGCAACTTATCGCTCTATCTTAGATAAAAGTTTTGGCTCGCCACATTTGGGGTCATTAAAAAATATCCAGAAAGTTAAAGCGATAAACACGCAACAAGTGGATTTTATTCTTAAGCAGCCCGATGCCCTGTTTGTTGGGCGGCTTACCATTGGCATCTGCCCGGCAGATTTAATCGCTCAAGGCCACCGTTTTCAAGATCGTCCAGTGGGTAGTGGGGGAGCAAAGTTTATCTCTATGGATGAGCAACAGCTCAGTTTGCAGCGATTATCTGATGGGGTGAAGCTACAATTTATTCCGGTTAAGGATGCGACCGTTCGAGTGCTAAAACTTCGAAAAGGGGAGTTGGATCTGATTCAAAATGATCTTTCTCCAGAGATGACCGCCTATTGTCAAAACCATCCAGACTTAAAAGTGCAGTGGCACAGTGGCACCAATTTTGCCTATATCGGTTTTAATTTTGAAGATCCAGTATTGGCTCAGCCAGAGATTCGACAAGCCATTGCCTATGGCATTGACCGGTCAGCGATTATTCACGCCATGTTTCAAGGTCATGCTAGGTTGGCAGGTGGGTTACTTGCTCCAAACCATTGGGCAGGGAACCC
>CAYOOU010000009.1:4583-24142 GCA_964405635.1 uncultured Piscirickettsiaceae bacterium | reverse complement strand
GTCATGCTAGGTTGGCAGGTGGGTTACTTGCTCCAAACCATTGGGCAGGGAACCCTGAGCTAAAGGGCTACCTCTTTAATCCGCAGTTGGCAAAAGCTAAGTTGCAGCAGGGGCTAGAAAAGCTGCAGAATTTAGCACAAAATGAAACAAACAAAGCAGAAAACACCGAAAAAAAAGCCAAAATCCCCAGTCCTGCCCCTAAAAACGCTAATTTTTCAAAAGTAGGATTGGGGAAATGGGGTATTCAAGTCGGAAAAAAAGGTGAAAAGCGGCTACAACTTAGCTATAAAACTTCCTCTGATCCCACGCGTATTCGTTTGGCGACCATTTACCAGTCACAACTGCGAAAAATTGGCATTGACTTGAATATTCAAAGCTATGACTGGGGAACTTTTTATAACGACATCAAGCAAGGAAGATTTCAGCTCTACAGCTTGGCATGGGTGGGGATTAAGAGCCCGGATATTTTTAAATATGTATTTGACAGTTCAGCCATTCCTCCCAATGGGGCGAATCGTGGTCGCTATCGAGACCCTGTGGCAGATCAGTTGATTCGGCAGGCAGAAAAGGAGCAGAACTTGCAAAAAGCGGCGGCGCTCTACCGTCAACTTCAAGCCCATTTAGAACAGACACTGGCTTGCCTGCCATTGTGGTATGAAGATCAATATGCGGTGATGCGAAAAGCTGTAAGCGGTTATCAACTCTATGCCGATGGGCGTTATGATGGCTTGTTTTATACTCAAAAAATCACTTGAACTCTACCCCCACTGTCCATCAATTCGAGGTGTGGTGAGCATTTTAAAATAGGTGAAGATAAATAGGGCAAAACCTAAAATCCAGCCTATTTGAGCAATACCAATCCATAAACCAAACTGCTCAGGGAAGAATCCGGGTAGAACGACTCTGAATAGGTAGCTTAAGCCAATGAGGGCAAAGATTCCGCCCACTATCTTGGGAGGCTCAAAAACATTGCGTCCACTGTGCCCCAGAGAGACCCGAGCCATCATGCCTGAGCCAATTAAACCAAAGCCACCTATGGCAAAGCTGTGGAGGGCTAGAGAGAGTAGATAAGGTTGATAAGGGGTGAGGGCATAAAGGAGAAAGCCAAGCGTGATACCAGCATAACCTAGCCACAGTGACCAAAGCAGGGGTTTTGCCCAGAGTAGCGGGGTGTACCAACCTTTGAGGCGAATGCTATGCATAATAAATAGCGCTAATGCGGAAAGTGTGAGCCAGATGGAGAGTGGCATAAAAAGGGCAAAGACGGTAAACAATAGGTAGATGGCTAGGCCCCAACGGTCAATCCAGACAGGGTTTTTTGCTACAAAGTGCCCGTCCACCCCTTTCTCGATAAAAAAAGCGATAATTCGTCTCCCCATGGTAATGACTAGGCTAATGGCAATCAGCAGCCCCCCTAAAATCCCCAGCCACTGCCCATTGGGCACAATACCTACCACGCCAAGGTAGAATAGGACATTAAAGAGCGCAATGAACAGAACCTTGGAGGCAAGGCTAATCTGTTTCCACTGTCGAGCTTTAATAATTGGTTTGGTAAATTCATAGGTGAGCCAAAAACCAAATATGAGATCAAAAATAGCTGTAATTTCAATAGGGATTAATTTAGAGTTAAATCCAATTCTTGCTATTAGCCAAGTGGTAAATAGTAGGCAAAGGCGAATACCGTAAGGGGTTTGTTGGTGTGTCCAGTTTTTGACTGCGGTTAGGGTAAAGCCGGCAATGAGGACAACCGCATAGCCAAACAGCATTTCGTGAGCATGCCAGTAGATGCTAGGAATATGGTTGGAAGGTTGAAAGAGGTTGAAGTAAACTTGAGGTGTAAAAAAGCCACCTCCCCAAAGTAGCATTGAGAGAGCTGCAAAGGTGGTAGCAGCTAAAAAGAAGATGCGAAAACCTAAATTAAAGACGGCAAACTTACACCAAGGGCTCTGTTTTGGCGGGGTGTTTAATAACATGGCTAAAACCTCTTTATTGAATTATCGAGCGCTTTGCACAAGTGGGACACGAGAGAAAAAAGAGATAAAATTTCTCGAATCGAGGCGGAAAACGCAGGGAATAGCAAGCTATTGCCAAGTTTTTCAACGAAGAGTCGAGGGATTTTAGCCTTTTTTATCCGTGTATCCATCTCGTGTAAAGCGCTCGTTGTTATAATAGCAGTTTCATCTAATATTGCGGTGCTCTGATCATTGAAAATTTTAATCTCCATACAGCAACAGTCTTTGTGGCTTTTAAGTCAAGCTCAGGTTTTGGCACAGTTTCCTATCAGCACAGCAAAAGTGGGCGTGAGTTGCTTAAAAAACTCAGGAGGAACACCGATTGGCCGCCATCAGATTCGTGCCAAAATTGGAGAGGGGTTGCCAATGAATAGCGTTTTGGTTGGGCGTCGCCCGACTGGCGAGATTTACTCAGAAGCTTTAGCGCAACAATTTCCTCAACGGGACTGGATTCTGTCTCGAATTTTGTGGTTATCGGGTCTAGAGGTGGGTAAGAATCGCCTAGGGCAGGTGGATACGATGCAGCGTTATATTTATATTCACGGTACGCCTGACAGAGAGCCAATGGGTGCGCCGCACTCGCATGGCTGTATTCGAATGCGAAATGCAGATGTTGTGCAACTATTTGACCAAGTCACGGTGGGTACTGAGGTTGAAATTGTGACAGAGATAGCGCAGTTGGAGGCTCGGCCTTTGTGATTAGTTATTTTTTGCGTTTAACCGGCTCGGTGTTGTTGACCACATGGGCTGTGAGCAGTTTGGTCTTTCTATTGATTCATTTGGTGCCTGGGGACCCTGTAGCAGTGATGTTGGGCGACTGGGCCTCACCTGCTGATGCGGAAGCACTGCGCCATCAACTCAAATTGGATCTGCCTTTATGGCAGCAGTATCTCAACTACTTTGGCAGTCTTTTTCAAGGGGATTTAGGGCAGTCTCTTTTTTATCAACAACCGGTTTCTGAGCTTTTGCTCAATCGTTTTCCCTTTACTGTTCAGCTAGCAGTGCTTGCCTTGTTGGTAGCCTTAATGATCGCTATGCCCTTAGGAATTTGGTCGGCTCTACGGGCAGGGCAGTGGCCAGACCGGCTAGCAATGCTGGTTTCTTTAGTGGGCGTCTCTATCCCGAACTTTTGGCTGGGACCCATGCTTATTCTGTTTTTCTCTATCTGGTTAGGCTGGTTGCCCGTTAGTGGTGCGACTGCTTCGGCTTCTTGGGTGCTGCCTGCCATCACCTTGGGTACTGCCTTGGCGGCGATTTTGGCGAGAATGTTGCGGGCTTCTTTGCTTGAGGTGATGCATGAAGATTTTATTCGCACGGCCAGAGCTAAAGGGTTGTCAGAAAAGCAAACCATTCTGCACCATGCGTTGAGCAATGCTTTGCTGCCGGTGGTGACCATTTTAGGGTTGCAGTTGGGAACACTTCTTGGTGGCGCGGTGATAACAGAAGTGGTCTTTGACTGGCCAGGACTGGGACAACTGCTGGTGGACTCTATTCAAAGACGAGATTATCCTGTGGTTCAAGCCTGTATTTTGGTGATTAGTGTGGCTTATATTGGGGTGAATGGCTTGACAGAAGTGGTCTATGGCTGGCTAGATCCTCGTATTCGAGTGGGGGGGCGGTGATGTTGCGAGCACCCTCCACTTGGATTTTATTGCTGTGGTTTTTAATGGCATTGATGGCGGGATGGGTTGGCAGCCAAGCCATTGAGGTGCAGTTGGATAAATTTTTACAGCCGCCAACCCTTGCCAGTTTACATGGCATGTTGGGCTACGATGAGTTGGGACGACCACTGTTGGATCGACTCATTATGGGCGCGCAAACCTCCTTTTTGGTGGCAATTGGAGTGGTTAGCCTTTCTGCAGTATTTGGTACGGCTATTGGGCTTTACAGTGGCTATCGTGGTGGCTGGGTGGACGCTGTAATCGTAAAGATAATTGATGTCTTTCTTGCTTTCCCCGGGCTGCTATTGGCCATTGCTTTGGCAGCGATTTTGGGACCAGGTATTGAAAATGTGGTATTTGCTTTGGTAGTGGTAGGTTGGGTCTCTTATGCACGACTGGCAAGAGCTCAAACCTTGAGTCTTAAGCATCGAGAACATATTTTGGCGGCAAAAGCCTTTGCCATTCCGCAGTGGCAAATTCTTTGGCGACATATTCTACCCCTGATTCTTGCCCCTTTAGGGGTTGAGGCCACCTTTGGTATTGCAGGCGCGGTGATTTCTGAAGCAGGACTCTCTTTTTTAGGGTTAGGCGTGCAAGCACCTGATGCTTCTTGGGGGAGCATGATTCGGGAAGGTACCCGCTATCTATTAGTGGCTCCTCATCTAGTCATTGTGCCAGGCGTAGCCTTAATGGCAGTGGTGCTGGCAGTGAATCTGCTGGGCGATCGATGGCGGGATGTTTTGGATGTGCGAAAAACAGCTTGACAAAATGAGTGAAAGGTCGTATATTTCAGCGAGTTTGTAAGGGTCTTCTCTTATTTTAAATTTTTTGAAGAGAATTCCTTTAAGAGTTTCTTTGGGAGTGGGATAAATTTCGTTATCCGGCTGCCCAACTTTGAGAAACCCCGTTTTTACGGGGTTTTTTCGTTCTAAGAGGACAGAATGCGTGGTTTTGGAAAATAAAATCGAAGCAATGATTAAACCCTCCATAGAAGCCTTGAGCTTTGATTTATGGGGGGTGGAGTACCTGCCTGCGGGCAATCACTCTGTTTTACGAATTTATATAGATAAGCCAGAAGGGATTACGGTAGATGACTGTGCTGAGGCCAGTTATCAAATCAGTGCCATTTTGGAGGTAGAAGACCCTATTAGCAATGCCTATCGCTTGGAGGTTTCTTCACCAGGGCTAGATCGCCAACTGTTTAAGCCTGAACAGTATAGGGAATACCAAAACGAGGTGTTACAGATTCGCACCAGCGTACCTGTGCTAGGGCGTCGTAAATTTAAAGGTGCTGTGGCAGATGTACTCGAAGATGGAGTGGTATTGGAAGTGGATGGCGAGGCGTATGAAATCCCTTTTGATACCATTGAAAAAGCCAATGTGGTGCCACAGTTTGAAAAAGGCAGTAAAAGGTAACAACTCAGGTTGCACATAAACTGCGTCAATTCAAGGCAGAAAATGTGAGTTTACAAACGTAAATGAGTATTTTTTAATGCTGAAATGACGTATTTAGGGGTGAGTTGTGGTGTTACGATAAGTTTTTAAAAGAGAGACAGCAATATGAGTAAAGAAATTTTAGCAGTTGCAGAGATTATGGCCAACGAGAAGGGCGTGGATAAGGAGATTATCTTTGATGCGATTGAAACTGCATTGGCCACCGCTACCCGCAAGAGCTATGATGATGAAATTGATGTGCGAGTAGAAATTGATCGCAAAACTGGGGAGTATAAAACCTATAAGCGGATGGAAGTGATCGAAGACGATGTGGCCATTGAGGAACATCCTGAGTGGTACATTCGCATGATGGATGCAGTGGATATTAATCCCCATGCTGAACCAGGACAATTTATTGAAGAAGAGATTGAATCCATTGAGTTTGGGCGTATCGGTGCCCAAACTGCAAAGCAGGTCATTTTGCAAAAAATCCGTGAAGCAGAGCGGAAAAAGATTGTCGAAGACTACGCTAGCCGAGTCGGAGAGATTATGACCGGTCAGGTGAAGCGGGTGGATAAAGGCGATGTGATCTTGGATATGGGTGAAAATGTTGATGCAGTGATTCCGCGTAATGCACTGATCAATCGTGAAAACTTCCGTATGGGCGATCGTGTGCGTGCCTACTTGAAAGAGGTGGAGTATAAGCCAAAAGGGGCATTACTCACCATGTGTCGCAACTGTAAAGAGATGCTGATTGAGCTGTTTAAAATTGAAGTGCCAGAAATTGGTGATGATTTGATTGATATTATGAGCGCAGCGCGTGATCCGGGCTTCCGTGCTAAGGTTGCAGTACGCGCCAATGACTCTCGTCTAGACCCAATTGGGGCATGTGTAGGGATTCGAGGAAGCCGCGTGCAGGCTGTGATCAATGAGTTGAATGGTGAGCGAATTGACATTGTATTGTGGGACCCTAATGATGCCCAATTTGTTATTAATGCTATGGCACCCGCAGAAGTGAAGTCTATTCTGGTGGATGAAGATAAGCACTCTATGGACATTGCGGTGGAAGATGATAAGTTGTCACAAGCCATTGGTAAAAATGGACAAAATATTCGCTTAGCCAGTGAATTGACCGGCTGGGAATTGAATGTGATGACTGAGTCAGAGATGGTGGCCAAACATAAAGAAGAGAGTGCGGGCATTATTGAAAGCTTTATGATAGCACTGGATATTGATCAAGACTTGGCAGAGGTTTTGGCTGAAGAAGATTTTGCTACGCTAGAAGAGGTGGCCTATGTGCCCGCTTCTGAGATGCTGGAAATTGATGGCTTTGATGAAGAGATTGTAGAAGAGCTGAAGAGTCGTGCTAAAGATGCGCTATTGACACAAGCCTTGGTGGCAGAAGAGAAGGTAGAAACCGCAGAGCCTGCGGAAGATCTGTTGAACCTTGAAGGGATGACAGAAGCGTGGGCGAAAAAACTGGCACAAAACGGTATCGTAACTCAGGAAGATTTGGCAGAGTTGGGCACCGATGAGTTGCTGGACATTTTAGAAGATATTGATGAAAAAACCGCAGGCGACTTGATTTTGAAAGCTCGTGCCCCATGGTTTGAATAGGAAGGAGTGTTTCAATGGCAGATATTACAATTAAAAAATTCTCAGAAACGCTGGGTCTTTCAACAGAAAAATTACTGGCGCAGCTGGCAGAAGCTGGCGTTAAGGGGAAAGGGGCTGATGACAGCTTAACTGATGCAGAAAAGCAAGCCTTGTTGACCTACTTAAAAAGTAAACATGGTGGCAGTGCTGAGGCTGAACCGAAAAAGGTCACCCTTAAGCGAAAAAAGGTGCAAACTCTAAAAACTAAAACCGGTTCTGTCAATCTTGAAGTGCGTAAAAAGCGAACCTATGTGAAGAAGTCTGAGCTTGAACAGAAGCAGGAAGCGGAAGAGAAAGCACGCAAAGAGGCTGAAGAGGCCGCTAAGCGTGAAGAGGAAGCGCGTTTAGCGGCTGAGGCGGAAGCCAAGGCTGCTGAAGAAAAGGCGAAGCAAGAAGCGATTGCTCAAGCTCAAGCTGCACCTGCAGAAGTGGCTAAGCCTGCCGCAGAGAAGCCGAAGTCAAAGAAAAAAGATAAAAAGCATCTACCGAAAAAGGCAGATGCGCCAGAGGAAAGACGCAAAAAGTCTGCTGGCCATACTAAGAAAAACAATCGTCCAACATTAGAAGGGCGCCAACGCAAAGGAAAAGGAAAGGTTAAAGGGAAGCCGAATAAGCCTTTACAGGTGGATAATGCCCACACCTTTACCAAGCCGGTAGAGAAAGTCGTACGGGAAGTAAAAATCCCTGAGACCATCCAAGTCGCTGAGTTGGCAGATAAGATGGCGGTGAAATCTACTGAGGTCATTAAAACCCTAATGATGATGGGCGTCATGGCTACCATTAACCAAGTGCTGGATCAAGAAACGGCTCAATTGGTGGTGGAAGAGATGGGGCATAAAGCGATTTTACTGAATGAAAACGCCCTAGAAGATGAAGTCACCCAGCAAGAATATGATGGGGAAACTGTTCATCGTTCACCGGTTGTGACCATTATGGGGCATGTTGATCACGGTAAAACTTCCCTGCTAGATTACATTCGTAAAGCGAAAGTGGCAGAGGGTGAAGCGGGGGGGATTACCCAGCACATTGGAGCCTATCATGTAGAAACGCCGAATGGTGGCATCACCTTTATTGATACCCCTGGTCACGAAGCTTTTACCGCCATGCGTGCTCGAGGTGCGAAAGTAACGGATATAGTTATTATTGTCGTGGCAGCAGATGATGGTGTCATGCCGCAAACCAAAGAAGCTGTGGAGCATGCTAGAGCATCTGGTGTAGAAATGGTTGTAGCCATTAATAAGATTGATAAAGATACAGCCAATCCAGATCGTGTTATGCAAGAGTTGGCAGCATTGGAAGTGATTCCTGAAGCTTGGGGAGGCACAGTTCCTTTTATACCAGTTTCTGCCAAAACTGGACAAGGGGTTGATGACCTTTTAGAAACGATCCTATTACAATCTGAAATTCTAGAGCTAGAAGCTCCAATTGAAGGGCCTGCTAAAGGTACGGTAATTGAATCTAGATTGGATAAAGGTCGTGGGCCTGTGGCAACCGTTCTTGTACAATCGGGGACTCTAAAGAAGGGCGATATTGCGCTATGTGGTATGGAATATGGCCGTGTCCGTGCCTTGATTAATGAGAAAGGTCAGCAGGTTGAAAGTGCTGGACCTTCTATTCCGGTTGAGGTGCTAGGTTTGTCTGGTGTGCCGGTGGCGGGTGATGAGATGATTACCGTGCCTAATGAGCGTAAAGCGCGTGAAGTTGCTCTATTCCGTCAAGGTAAATTTAAAGAGCTGAAGGTGGCGCGTCAGCAGAAGGCGAAGCTGGATAATATGTTCAGCCAGATGCAGGCGGGCGAAGTACAAACGGTGAACATTATTCTTAAAGCAGATGTGCAAGGTTCTATAGAAGCTTTGTCGGATGCTTTGGTTAAGCTTTCTACCGAGGAAATTCAGGTGAAGATTGTTTCCTCAGGTGTAGGGGGTATTACCGAAACTGATGCTAACTTGGCGATTGCCTCAGATGCGATGATTTTCGGCTTCAATGTTCGTGCTGATGCTAAGGCTAAGCGAATTATTGATAACGAAGGTGTTGGCCTGAAGTATTACTCGGTGATCTATGAAGCGGTAGATGAAGTGAAGCGTGCCATTGAAGGAAAAATGGCGCCAGACTTCAAAGAAGAGATTGTTGGGGTGGCCGAAGTGCGTGATGTGTTTAAAGCGCCTAAAATTGGTGCGATTGCCGGTTGTATGGTTACTGAAGGTGTGGTTAAACGCAACAACCCTATCCGAGTACTCCGTGACAATGTGGTCATCTACCAAGGTCAGCTAGAATCTCTTCGCCGCTTTAAAGATGATGTGCAAGAGGTACGTCAAGGCATGGAGTGTGGTATCGGTGTGAAGGATTACAACGATGTCCGCGTTGGTGACCAGATTGAGGTCTATGAGCGAGTTGAAGTGAAGCGTACGCTTGATTAAGCATACTCTATAATTCATTACTCAATTAACAATAGCCCCGTTATCGGGGCTTTTTTAACTGAATAGGAAAAAATAAAATGAATAAAACAGGTGTTAGCCGTCCTGACCGTGTGGCAGAAGAGATTCGTCGCACGCTGTCAGAATTGATTGTCAAAGAGGTGAAAGACCCTAGATTAAAGAAGGTGACTTTTACCGATTGTAAAGTGACACGGGATTTAGGAATTGCAAAACTCTACTTTACCTATATTGGCGCGACAGAGAAAGATCCTGAAGTGGCTGATGCCAAGCAGGCCTTAGATAAAGCCAAAGGCTTTTTCCGCAGTGAAATTGGCAAGCAGATTAAGCTTAGAACGGTGCCTGAAGTGCGTTTTTATTATGACAATGCAGCAGAAAATGCCAGTCATATTGAGGCCCTAATTCAAAAAGCCCTGTACAGTCGAGATTAGCAAAAAATGGGTAGAAAGCGACGAGCAGATCGAGACTCAGTGCATGGCATTGTGCTGGTGAATAAAGAGCGCGGATTCACCTCTAATGGAGTGCTACAGCGGGTGATGCGACTGTTTAATGCACAAAAAGGCGGCCATACCGGTGCCTTAGACCCCTTTGCGACAGGCTTATTACCTGTTTGCTTAGGAGAGGCGACTAAAGTCTCCGGGCTACTATTGGACTCTGATAAGCGCTATATTGCCACGCTAAAATTAGGTGAAGCCACCACTACGGGAGACTTAGAAGGTGAGGTGATTTTGCAAAAGCCTGTTCCGGAGTTGACGGTGGAGAAGCTGGAGCAGGTGTTTCAGCAATTTTTGGGAGCAGGTGAGCAGGTGCCGCCCATGTTTTCAGCCTTAAAACATAAGGGCAAACCGCTCTATGAGTATGCTCGGCAGGGAATTGAGATTGAACGTCCAGCGCGCCCGATTCATATTTATGAACTGAGCCTGTTGAGTATAGAAGGTGAACAAGTGCAGTTTGAAGTGTTGTGCTCAAAGGGAACCTATGTTCGAACCCTGGGAGAGGATATTGCCAAGGCTTTGAATACAGTAGGTCATTTAGTAGCTCTGCATCGTACCCAAACGGGAGCGCTCACGGGAGATGCGATGTTAACTTTAGAGCAACTTGATCAGGCCTTGACCGAAGAGAGGTCTCCTTTGCTTCCACTCGATGTGGCGCTCACGCAATATGAATCCATTACTTTAGAAGAAAAACAGGTGGCGTGGATTCGTAATGGCGGAATGTTGAAATTGCCCAGGCCCAGCACCCCTTATGTTCGACTTTATGACTTTGAAGGCAAGATTGTGGCGATGGGTGAGTGGCATGAAAAGAGCCAGCAGATTAAAGCCAAACGGGTATTTGTTTGGTGACCCCTCCCATACTGGACATTCGCCCAGCGGTTGAGTTTGAAGCTGGACATTTGAGTGGAAGTGTCAATCTACCCTGGCCGCAGTTAAAAACGCTACAAAATCAGTTGCCGCCACCGGGTTCACCTCTCCAACTGGTGGGACATACGCCTGCTTTAGGCGAAGCATCAATATGGTTAAAAGAAAAGGGGTATCTGATAGAAAACCCTTTAGATTGGCACACTTTCACACAATCGTCACAAAACTTATCCGAAAACTGGTCAAAATTCCCAGTCCTGCCAGCAGGCGTGCAGATGGAAACGGGAAAAAACGCTAATTTTTTATGGCAACCCAATGGGTTGCTCAAAGCATTTTTGAATTGGCCGGAGATTGAGGCGCAGCAGGAGCTAAGAATTTTAGATTTAGGCTGTGGTGGAGGCAGAGAAGCAGTTTATGCTGCCTTGCAAGGGCATCGGGTAACGGCCATTGAGCATAAGCCACAAGTTTTGCAGCGGGCACAATTGTTGGCTCAGCAGCACGAAGTTGCCATTGATTTTAGGGCGTGTGACCTTTTGGAAGAAGGGTGTCTTCCGAAAGAGTGCTTTGATGTCATTATGGGGTTTCGTTTTTTAGAGCGAGCATTGTTTCCCAAAATTCAGCATCAGCTTAAGCCAGGTGGCTGGGTGCTCTGGCAAACCTTTAGCCAAGGTGTGGAGCTTTTTGGTAGCCCGAAAAATCCTCGATTTATTTTAAAGCCAGGGGAGCTAGCAGAAATATTTGCTGACTTTAGTGTGGTAATTGATAGAATAGAAACCATTCAAGATGGGCGGCCAGTGGCCAGTTTTGTGGCTCAAAAGGTTTACTAAGGGAGAAAGTTATGGAACAAATTAACAGCAGTGACCTATTTAAGTTTTTTCAAAAAAACTTAATTTGTGAATCCTTAACTCACAAAGAGGTAGATACCTTAGCGGATTATCTACAAGCCAAAACCTTTAAAAAGGGTTCGATTATTTCTGACTTTGGTGAGGTTGGAGGCTTTTTAGGATTTATTATTGAAGGAAAAGTGGTTTTTACGGCGCCAGATGGCGTTGATGAAGCGGAAGTTGGTGGTCAAGGTGTAGGCACTTTGATTGGAGAGATGTCCTTCTTTGATCGTAAGCCACGCCAGTTGCGGATTAAGGCCAAGAAAGATGTGAAAATGTTAATTCTCACCCGCTGCATGTATGATCGAATTAAGGTTGAACATCCCTATATTGCGGTAAATATTGTAGAAAATGCTATTGTTAGCCTAGATCTTTTGGTTCGGAATATGGGTCAGGATATTACGGCATTAGAACATTATATGCACGGCATTGGTAAAAGATAAAAATGGTGGTATAATTCCACGCCTTCAATCCCTGCTATCGGTTGCGGAGGTTGAAAATATTATGATTAACATAACCGATCAAGGAGAAAATTATGCTTACAGCAGAAGATAAGGCTGCCATCGTTAAAGAATATGCCACCTCAGAAGGAGACACTGGTTCTCCAGAAGTTCAGGTTGCCCTTTTGACCGCTCGTATCCAGTATTTGACTGAGCACTTTAAAGAGCATAAGCACGATAACCATTCTCGTACTGGTTTGCTACGTTTGGTTAGCCGTCGTCGTAAGTTGCTAGATTACCTTCACCGTAAAGATGGTGAAAGATACTTCAACTTGATTAAGCGTCTTGGCTTGCGTAAGTAATCCAACCTTAAGGAAGTGCTGATTAAATCGACATTGTAAGGGGTAAGGGCAGCGGCACGACACTGTGCTTTGAGCGCTCCAGTCTGTGAATCCGTAAGGCTCATAGGCGGGCAAGCCAAAACTCGCTTCGCTCAAACAATTGGCTTGCTTTTCCGCCTATTTCGCCAACGGCTTCTACAGCCTTCCGCGAGCAAAGCACAGCATCGCACCGCTACCCCCTTCCAGTCAAAATGGATTACCACTTCCTTAGAAATCAAAAAGAACCCGGCAGAAGTTCGCTTTTGCTGGGTTTTTTGTTTTCTACCCTTATAAATCTTGTAAAATAGTCAAAATCTGGCATAACCATGAGCCTGAATCTAATAGTGAGTGTTTTTTCATTCATTATTAGATTCAGGTTTTGCCACAAGTTCATTGTATAAAGGAAAATAGATAAGATGTTAAAGGTTAGCAAAAAATTCCAATATGGCAAACATGAAGTCACTTTGGAAACTGGAGAAATCGCTCGTCAAGCTGATGGTGCGGTGATGATTGGCATGGGCGAAACCCGTGTATTGGTTACAGTGGTCGCTGCCAAAAGTGTCAAAGAGGGGCAGGACTTTTTCCCTCTGACCGTAAACTACCAAGAAAAGGCCTATGCCGCTGGCAAAATTCCAGGAGGCTTTTTAAAGCGTGAAGGTCGTCCTTCAGAAAAAGAGACCTTAACTTCTCGTCTAATCGACCGCCCAATTCGCCCCCTTTTCCCTAAAGGCTTTATGAATGAAGTTCAGGTAATTGCTACCGTGCTTTCTTTAGATCCTGAAGTAGGGACTGAAGTACCTGCTATGTTGGGGACTTCTGCCGCCTTAATGATTTCTGGCGTACCTTTCCAAGGGCCTATTGGTGCTGCCATTATTGGTTTTAAGGACGGAGAGTATCTACTTAACCCCAGTGAGTTTGAATTAGATGATTCTGACCTTGAGTTGAGCGTTGCGGGGACTGAAGATGCAGTACTGATGGTGGAATCAGAGGCGTCTGAGTTGACCGAAGAGGAGATATTGGGAGCGGTCATGTTTGGTCACCAACAAATGCAGGTAGCCATTGAGGCGATTAAAGAATTTGCCGAAGAAGTGGGCAAACCGCCTATGGAGTGGACACCACCAGAAGAGAATACGGCTTTAATTGAAGCGGTTTATAACTTGGTTAAACCCGAAGTCGAAGCGGCATACAGCATCGCTGATAAAATGAAGCGTTATTCTGCCTTGAATGCTGCTAAAGAGAAAGCGATCGAAGCTTTGGTTTTTGAGGATGAGGATGCAGAAGGGTGCTTTACGGTGGCTGAAGTAGAAAGTGCCTTTAGCAAGTTGCAAAAAGAGATTGTACGAGGACGCATTATTCGTGGAGAACCTCGTATTGATGGGCGGGACAACCAAACCATTCGCCCCATTGTCTCCAAAGTGGGTGTTTTGCCTCAGGTGCATGGTTCTGCCTTATTCACTCGCGGAGAGACGCAAGCCTTAGTGATTACCACCCTAGGCACAGAGAAAGATGCCAAAATGGTAGAAGATCTTTCTGGCTCTTATAATGATCGCTTTATGTTGCACTACAACTTCCCTCCCTACTCAGTAGGGGAAACGGGTCGTGTAGGTTCACCAGGTCGCCGTGAAATTGGTCATGGTATGTTGGCACGTCGCGCGGTTTCTGCCATGCTACCTACGGCAGAAGAGTTCCCTTATACCATTCGAGTGGTTTCTGAAATTACCGAATCCAATGGTTCTAGCTCTATGGCAACGGTATGTGGTACTTCTATGTCTTTAATGCATGCGGGTGTACCTATAGCGGCACCTGTTGCTGGGATTGCGATGGGCTTGATTAAAGAGGGAGATGATTTTGCGGTCTTGTCCGATATCCTTGGTGATGAAGATCATTTAGGTGATATGGACTTTAAGGTGGCCGGAACCGATCAAGGCATTACCGCCTTACAGATGGATATTAAAATTACCGGTATCACCGAAGAAATTATGAAAATCGCCCTAGAACAAGCTAAAGCCGGGCGACTGCATATTTTAGGTGAGATGGCTAAAGCCATTGACGCGCCTAATCAGCAGGTGGCAGCCACAGCACCACGCTTCTTTATTTTAAAAGTGAAGCCAGAGAAGGTACGAGAGATTATTGGTAAAGGCGGTTCTGTAATTCGAGCCTTAACTGATGAGACGGGCGTAGTCATTGAGATTGATGATGATGGCAATATTAAAATTGCTGCTTCCGATGATTCTTCTGCACAAGAAGCGATTCGTCGTATCAATGAGATTGTGGCAGAGCCAGAAATTGGTAAAACCTATGACGCTGAGGTGAAAAAGATTGTAGACTTTGGGGCCTTTGTATCCTATATGCCAGGACGAGAAGGACTAGTGCATGTCTCTCAAATCGCTGATGAGCGAGTGGAAGATGTAAATGACTACCTAAAAGAGGGGCAAAAAATCAAAGTCAAGTTGATTGATATCGATAAGCAAGGGCGTGTGAAGCTTTCGATGAAAGAAGCCCAGCAAGGTTAAGCCCATCACGGAACAAAAGCCCATAGTGTTGTCTTAACGCTATGGGCTTTTTTTATGGAGAAAAAATAGATGACCGATTTAACCCAACCATTTGAAACCTTTGAGCACCTTTCGACGCAACATATTGACTCTCTAAATATTGATGTGGCGCATTATCGCCATAAAGTGACCGGAGCAGAGCATTATCATTTGCAAGCAGATGACCCGCAAAATGTCTTTTTTGTGGGGCTGAGAACAGTCCCTATGGATGACACAGGCGTGGCACATATTTTGGAGCACACCACGCTTTGTGGCAGTGAAAAATATCCGGTGCGGGATCCATTCTTTATGATGATTCGTCGCTCTCTCAATACCTTTATGAACGCCTTTACTTCCAGTGACTGGACTGCTTATCCCTTCGCAACAGAGAATAGAAAAGACTTTCAGAACCTATTGCAAGTCTATATGGATGCAGTCTTTTTTCCTAGGCTTCATCCTTTAGACTTTGCTCAAGAAGGGTGGCGTTATGAGTTTGAGGAGATGGAAAACCCTGAGTCAGATTTGGTGTATAAGGGGGTTGTGTTTAACGAGATGAAAGGTGCCATGAGTAGCCCCATCTCAACCCTATGGCAGCGGCTGACTCAAGAGCTCTACCCAACCAACACCTATCACTACAACAGTGGCGGTGACCCAAAATATATTCCTGAATTGAGCCATGAGCAACTGGTTGATTTTCATCAGACACATTATCACCCTTCCAATGCAGTGTTTATGACCTATGGCGACATTACGGCTGCTGAACATCAGCAGCAGTTTGAAGCGCTGGCTTTGGCGAGGTTTAAAGAGCAAAAAGAGAAAGTTTTAGTCGATAAGGAGCAGCGGTATACTGAGCCGAAAAAGGTCTCAGGCGTCTATGCGCTAGATGAAGAAGAGACCGCAAAGAAAACTCATATTGTGACTGCTTGGTTATTGGGTGAGAACAAAGACCCGAAAACTGTTTTGCGTGCCCACCTGCTATCTGCAGTGCTGTTGGATAACAGTGCTTGTCCTATGCGTCAGGCATTGGAGTCCACCGAACTGGCCAGTGCTCCTTCGCCGCTTTGTGGTTTAGAGGACTCTAATCGAGAGATGGCTTTTGTGATCGGGGTGCAAGGTTCAGAGGCGGAGCATACTGAAGCGGTTGAACAACTGATTTTGCAGACGCTACAAAAGATTATACAGGAAGGGGTAGACGCAACACTGGTGGAGGCAATGTTGCACCAGTTGGAGCTGTCTCAGCGGGAAATTACCGGCGACAGTTACCCTTATGGCTTGCAGTTGATGTTACATGCATTGCCTGGTGCGATGCATGAAGGCGACCCAATTGCTTTACTGAATACAGATTCTGTATTGCAAACGCTGCGAGAAGAGGTGATGCAGCCAGAGTTCATCCCCAACCTGATTAAAGAGTGGTTGTTGGATAACCCTCATCGGGTTACCTTAACGCTTGCGCCTGATGCGACCTTGGCGGAAAAAGAGGCAGCAGAAGAGAAGCAAAAACTGGCAGAAATAAAAGCCCGACTTACAGAAGCAGAGCGAAAGCAGATTATTGAGCAAGCTGTAGCGTTGCAGGCACGACAGCTAGAAGAAGATGATCCCAGCATTCTGCCAGAGGTGACCAAAGCCGATATTCCTAAAGAGATTAAGGTGCTTAAGGGAGAGAAAACACAGCTACAGAGCTTACCCCTTACGCACTATGAGCAGGGCACCAATGGCATTGTCTATCAACAACTGATTGTGGAGTTGCCAGAACTGACGCAATCTCAAGCTGAGACTTTGCCACTTTTTAATAGCTGTTTAACCGAGTTGGGGAGCGGAGAAAGAGATTATCTTCAAACCCAGTCTTTGCAAGCGGCGGTGACAGGTGGTCTTTCTGCTAGTAGCTCGTTGCATTCGCACCTGACTGAAGAGCAAGATTTTTATCATTACTTTGTGCTCTCCGGCAAGGCTCTAAACCGCAATCAGCAAGCACTTTCTCATCTGATGCAAGAGACTTTCCTTCAGCCCCGTTTTGATGAAACTCAGCGGATTAAAGAGCTATTGGAGCAGATTCGCAGCAGTGTAGAACACCGGATTACTGGCAATGGCCACGGTTTGGCCATGAATGCGGCGGTTCAGAACTTTACCCCTGTGGCGCGCTGGAACTTTGAGCGGAATGGCTTCAAGGGAATTCAGCAAATTAAAGGGTTAGATTCGATTTTGACCGATACGACTCAAATTGAAGCCATTAGTGAGCAATTTCAGCAAATTGCCAAGCAGTTGGCTGCCGCGCCAAAACAGAGTTTGCTGATTGATGATCCTGCAGGCATGCCTCAAGCCTTAAAAGGGTTGGAGAGTGCTTGGCAGCCGATTTTTGAGCAGCCGCAACAGTCAACGGCATTCTCACTGTCGGCCTCTCACGCAGCCGTTAAGCAGGCTTGGACCACCAGTACACAAGTGAATTTCTGTGCGATGGCTTATCCTGCGGTGCCAGCCGGTCATCCTGATGCGCCCAAGTTGGCGGTATTAGGGGCGTGTTTGCGCAATGGGTATCTACACACGGCCATTCGAGAGCAAGGCGGTGCTTATGGTGGTGGTGCCACCTATAACTCAGAGGCCAGTGCTTTCTGTTTCTTCTCTTATCGTGATCCTCGTTTACTGGAGACTTTTGAAGACTTTAAACAGGCCAAAGTTTGGTTGTTTAGTGATCAAGCCAAGCAAACTCATGTAGATGAGGCCATTCTGAATGTGATTAGTGCGATGGATAAGCCCGGCTCACCAGCTGGAGAAGCACGCAAGGCGTTCTACTTGGATCTTTATGGTCGAACTTCAGAACATCGAAAGGCCTACCGTGAAGGTGTGCTGTCGGCTACTTTAGAAGAGTTGAGAGCTGTGGCAGAGCGTTACTTTGATGACAGCAAAGCCTCTTATGCTGTACTGACTCATACGGGAACCACGACAGAGTTGGCTGAGAAAGGTTTTGAAGTTTTAGCGATTTAGCCTTAATATTCAATAAAGAAGTTTAACAAGAGGAGTGTAAGGATGAAGAGACGACTATTTTTAGCTGGCTTGGTAGCTGGAACTTTAGTATTGGCTGGGTGCAATAGCAAAATGATTAAACCTGAAGAGAAGCAGGTGAAAGCTGTATATGAGTTTGATATGCCAGACTATGGAGCAACTAAACAAGATGTAGCGGTAAAAACTCAACATTGGTTGGAACAAGATGAAAACTTAACTTATTTGTACACCAAAAACGGTACAGTCTATGGAATGGGTGTTGTTGAGGTTGAGACGCATGGGGATACATTAAAAACTAAGTTTGATATGCAGTTTAAGATCATAAGTGGTAATAAGGTTGAAATGCTGGCTCAAAATTTTGAAGATCAGGAGAGTCCAAGAAAAGGTTATTCTGATCGAGCTTATGTATTCAAATATAAGGTGAAAAATGCTGTATTGGATCTTGGAAAGGCCTATCAGGACTATATGGATTCTGATACAAAGGTTGAGACCATTTTAGATCAGCAGTAAACGCCGTTTCTGTTTTAAGTTAAACCGGCATTTCATTTTAGAAATGCCGGTTTTTTTATGCCCAGATTTTACGCTTGAATTTGCAGATATTGCTGCTGCCAGAAGTGGCAAATCAGCGGGCGGTTAGCTGGCGTTTGCCACAGTTGGTAGAGTGTGCTGTCCTCATAAAATCGTTGGCTGGCTAGCGTGTGAATACACTGAGTGGTGGCCTCTCGTGTGGGTTCGACACTGCCATTGACAAACAGTACGGTTTCCAGTCCTTGCTCTGTTTCAATGTCGGCAAAAGCAAATCGGCAGACGGGGTCTCTCATAATGGTGGGGTTTTCAGCTAAAAAGGCTTCAAACTCGGCATCACTGGGTACTTCCGCTTCCTCTAAAGGCTCGGGGAGTAGTGGCATCGCCGCTTGATCCAGTTGGGTGGCAAAACGACCAAACCACAGTTGTAGGTCAATCGGATTTTTTTGCAAAGCCTGCTCAAGCAGCGCCTTGGCCTGTTGGGCACTGCTAGCGGTGACTTCTGCAGAGCTTTTAAGGTTTGACCAGTCGGGGTCGTGATAGAGAGATTGAAACAGGCTGTTTTCAGAAAGGTAGTCACCATAGCTGTCCCACAACTCTTGTCCGCGATAACTGCGATAGCCAATGGAGTAGGTCATGCAGTCGTCAGTTTCCCCAATGCCATGATGTCCCCACTTGGGCGGAATATAGAGCAGATCTCCAGGCTCACATACAAAACTCTCCTCAACGACATATTTTTCCATCAGTCGCAAAGGGGTGTTCGGTAGATAGTTATCGAGTGTGCAGTTTTGAGAGGTGAGGTGCCATGTGCGTTTGCCCTTACCTTGTAGTAGGAATACATCATAGTGGTCAAAATGAGGTCCAACATTGCCGCCTTCGGTAGCGTAGCTAATCATAATATCATCGACTCGCCACTGAGGGATAAAGTTAAACTCGTCTAACAGTGCAGTTACTTCAGGCACAATGCGATCTACCCCTTGCACCAATAGTGTCCAGTTTTTTTCCGGCAGTGATTGATAGATATCTTCACCAAAAGGGCCAGTAAGCAGCTCATAATTCTGTTCACCTTTTTGAATCACAATGCGACTTTCAATTTCGGGCTCTAAAGAGAGGCCCGCTAGCTCTTCAGGCTCCAACGGAGAGATAAAATTGGGTAGGGCTTGTTTAATGAGTAAAGGTTTTTTTTGCCAATATTCTTTAAGGAAGGTTTGAGCATCAACCTGTTGAAAGTGAATCATTTTTTGAGTCC
>CAYOOU010000009.1:0-4483 GCA_964405635.1 uncultured Piscirickettsiaceae bacterium | reverse complement strand
TTAGCGGTTTTTAAGCATATTTACCGCAAGCTCAATATTCTCTGCTTGCTGCTTGGCATTTCCAATGTAGCTGGCAGGGGTCATTGCCTTAAGCTTCTCTTTTTCCGCTTCTGGCAGTTCTAGGGTGTCAACAAAGTCCTGCATTATCTGCTTATTAACGCGGCGACCACGGGTCAGCTCTTTAAGTTTTTCATAAGGCTTTTCAATGCCATAGCGACGCATGACGGTTTGAATCGCCTCTGCTAGTACTTCCCAGTTGCTGTCAAGGTCATCCGCCATAGTTTCGGCATTGACTTCCAGTTTGCTAAGACCTTTTAGAGTCGCCTGTAAAGAGATGATGGTATGTGCGACACCCACACCTAGATTACGCAATACCGTAGAGTCGGTCAGGTCACGCTGCCAACGAGAGATGGGCAGCTTTTGGGCTAGGTGATCGAAAATGGCGTTAGCCATGCCCAAGTTACCTTCGGAATTTTCAAAGTCAATGGGGTTGACTTTGTGCGGCATAGTGGAGGAGCCGATTTCTCCAGCAACAGTTTTCTGCTTAAAGAAGCCCATGGAGATATAACCCCACACATCACGGTCAAAATCAATCAGAATCGTATTGAAGCGCATCATAGCGTGGAAGTATTCTGCAATATAGTCGTGTGGTTCAATTTGGATGGTGTAAGGGTTCCATGCCAGTCCAAGGCTTTGGACAAACTGCTCGGACAGCTCATACCAGTTGATTTCAGGGTAGGCGGCTAGGTGAGCATTGTAGTTACCTACAGCACCATTGATTTTACCCATAATCTGCACATTCATGAGCTGCTTAGCTTGGCGTTGCAAGCGGTAGGCTACATTGGCAAACTCTTTCCCCATGGTGGTTGGAGAGGCAGGTTGGCCGTGGGTGCGAGACATCATGGGAATGTCAGCCATCTCAATGCCCATCTCAGTGATTTTGGCAATCACCTTATCCATCTCTGGAATAATCACCTCTTGGCGAGCATCTTTTAGCATTAAAGCATAAGCAAGGTTGTTAATGTCTTCAGAGGTGCAGGCGAAGTGCACAAATTCGCTAATGGCTTCTAGTTCTTGATTGCCTGCAAAATGCTCTTTAATGAGATACTCTACCGCCTTCACATCGTGGTTGGTTGTTTTTTCAATCTCTTTTACTCTTTGAGCCATTTCCAGAGAGAACTCATCAACCAATTTCATTAAATGAGATTCGGCTTCTGCACTGAGTTTGGGTACTTCGGTAATGGCTGGGTGGTTCGCCAGCATCCGAAGCCAAAATACTTCCACTTTTATACGGTTTTTAATCAAACCATATTCGCTAAAAACTTCCTTTAGATTGCTCAAGCGCGCACCGTAACGGCCGTCAACCGGAGAAATGGCAGTGAGTTCTGTTAATTGCATTGATTTATACCCTTAAGTTAAAAAACATAACAGCATATTATACCTTATCTCTTTCATGGAGAAGAGATTATGCCTGACTTCAGCTTTAAGTGTGTCCTTGTGGTAAAATATGCCGATTATCAACTTTGGACGGGAGAAATTTATGTTGCTTGAAGCGTATCGTCAACACACCAAAGAGCGGGCTGAACAGGGCTTGCCACCTTTGCCTTTGAATGCCAAGCAGGTAGCGGAGTTGGTGGAGCTAATTAAAAACCCACCAGAAGGAGAGAAAGACTATTTATTGGAGTTGTTAACTCACCATGTGCCTCCTGGAGTAGATGAAGCTTCTTATGTGAAGGCGAGCTTTTTGGCCGATGTGGCGAAAGAGAAGATTCAAGTTGAGTTGATTACCCCTGAGCACGCCACCTTCCTATTGGGCACTATGTTGGGCGGTTACAATGTACAACCTTTAATTGAGCTGTTGGACAGCGAAAATATGAAGGTGGTTGATAAAGCGGTAGAGGCTTTGTCTAAAACCTTGTTGGTGTACGATGCCTATCACGATGTGATGGAGAAGGCAAAATCTAACGAGCATGCTAAGAAAGTGGTGGATTCTTGGGCAGATGCTGAGTGGTTTGAGAGCAAGCCTAAGTTGCCAGAGAGCATTACTGTTACTGTCTTTAAAGTAGACGGCGAAACCAATACCGATGACCTTTCACCAGCCACTGCTGCTTGGTCTCGTCCAGATATCCCTCTGCACGCCAAAGAGATGCTGAAGGCGAAAATGCCTAATGTGGAAGAGGTTATTGTCGAGCTAAAAACCAAAGGTCATCCTGTTGCCTTTGTGGGAGATGTGGTTGGAACGGGCTCTTCGCGTAAGTCAGCCATGAACTCAGTCATGTGGTATTTCGGCAATGACATTCCTTATGTTCCTAATAAGCGACAAGGCGGCGTAGTATTAGGCGGCAAAATCGCCCCTATCTTCTTTAACACAGCTGAAGACTCAGGAGCTCTGCCCATTGAGTGTGATGTCACCCAGATGAAAATGGGGGATGTGATTACTATCTACCCTTATGAGGGCAAGATTACCAATGAAGCAGGCGAAACTATTTCTACCTTTGAGTTGGCGCCTGAGACCATGACCGATGAAGTTCAGGCGGGCGGGCGTGTACCTTTGATTATTGGTCGTGGTTTGACCGATAAGGTGCGTCGTGAGTTAGGGTTGCCTGTTTCTGATAAGTTTATTCGTCCATCTGACAAGGAAGAGAACCGTAAAGGCTTTACACTGGCTCAGAAGATGGTAGGCAAGGCCTGTGGTGTCGAAGGAGTGCGTCCAGGCACTTATTGTGAGCCGCATATGGCCACCGTGGGCTCTCAAGACACCACCGGTGCAATGACTCGAGATGAGATGAAAGAGTTGGCCTGTTTAGGCTTTAGTGCCGACTTGGTCATGCAATCGTTCTGCCACACCGCTGCTTATCCCAAGCCTGTGGACATTAAATTGCAACATGAGTTGCCAGAATTTATGACTTCTCGTGGCGGAGTGGCTTTGCACCCTGGTGATGGAGTCATTCACTCTTGGCTAAACCGTCTATTATTGCCTGACACAGTCGGAACGGGGGGAGATTCTCACACCCGCTTCCCGATTGGTATCTCTTTCCCTGCAGGTTCGGGGCTGGTGGCCTTTGCCGCGACCTTGGGGGTAATGCCTTTGGATATGCCTGAATCGGTTTTGGTGCGTTTTAAAGGGGAAATGCAACCTGGAATCACTTTGCGTGATCTCGTGAACGCCATTCCTTACAAGGCGATTCAGGACGGCCTATTGACCGTAGAGAAGAAGGGCAAGAAAAATGTCTTTAGTGGTCGCATTTTGGAGATTGAAGGCTTACCAGACCTAAAAGTGGAGCAGGCATTTGAGTTGTCGGATGCTTCTGCTGAGCGTTCTGCCAACGGCTGTGTTGTTAAGCTCAATAAAGAGCCCATTATTGAATATCTAAAATCCAATATTCGCCTTATTGAGTGGATGGTGGAAAACGGTTATCAAGATGTTCGCACCTTATTGCGTCGTCGTGATGCCATGCAGGCTTGGATTGATAATCCAGAGCTGTTAGAAGCCGATGCAGACGCTGAATATGCAGAGATCATTGAAATTGATTTGAATGAAATCAAAGAGCCGATTGTTGCTTGCCCGAATGACCCAGATGATGTAAAACTATTGTCTGAGGTGGAAGGAGCAAAAATTGATGAAGTCTTTATTGGTTCATGTATGACCAATATCGGCCACTATCGTGCAGCAGGAAAAGTGCTAGAGAACGTGGAGCATGTCCCCACCTGCTTGTGGATTGCACCGCCTACCAAAATGGATGAGCGTGAGTTGATTGAAGAGGGCTACTACAGCATCTTTGGTCGTGTAGGCGCGCGTACAGAGATGCCAGGCTGCTCACTCTGCATGGGTAACCAAGCGCGCGTGGCGCCAGGTGCTACTGTATTCTCGACTTCTACGCGTAACTTCCCTAACCGTTTAGGTGATGGAGCAGATGTCTACCTTGGTTCTGCAGAGTTGGCGGCTGTGACCGCTACCTTGGGTAAAATCCCAACAGTGGAAGCGTATATGCAACATGTGGCTAAGCTGGATACGATGGCGGATGAAATTTACCGCTACTTGCAGTTTGATCAGATGTCAGACTATAAAATTAAGTCGCCTGAGAAGCTGGAAGAGATTGCCGTCGCCGTTGGCTAAGCACGTCTTCTTGCATTCGAACTAAAATGAAAAACCTTTGCTTAACTTAAGGAAGTGCTGATTAATTAAATCCTGTAAGGGTAGCGGCACGAATCTGCTCCTTGAGCGTTCCAGCCTGTGAATCCGTAAGGCTCATAGGCGGGCAAGCCAAAACTCGCTTCGCTCAGACAGTTGGCTTGCTTTTCCGCCTATTTCGCCAACGGCTTCTACAGCCTTCCACGAGCAAGGAGCAGCTTCGCACCGCTACCCCCTTTACTATCCAAAATGATTTAATCAGCGCTTCCTTAAGGAAGTGCTGATTAAATCGCTTTAGATTCTGCGGGACTTTAAGGGGGCAGATTCTAGGCGGGCTTTGCAGGCAATGGC
>CAYOOU010000008.1:27020-30382 GCA_964405635.1 uncultured Piscirickettsiaceae bacterium | reverse complement strand
AAAATGCTTGATTGAAAGGGTGTTTTAAGGGGTAAGGTAAGAATGATAAAAGAAAAGATAAATTGAATGGCGGTGGGACAGGGATTCGAACCCTGGGTAGGCTACTAACCTACAACGGTTTTCAAGACCGCCGCCTTCAACCGCTCAGCCATCCCACCTCGTTTTGAATGAGGCGTATTATAAAGGCTTGGCTTAATTTTGCAAGAAAAAAGCGCAAAAATTCAGAGAAAAAATGCCAATAATCGTTAAAAAGCGAAAAGCCACGCCAAAACGCCCAGTCCTGCAGTAAATTTAGATAGACAGGGCTGGGAATTTTAGCAATTTTTTGCCAAAATGGCTTGAACAGGTTTATAAGAGTGTCGATAGCCTTCGATGAGGCCATATTTTCCAATAGCGGCAAGGTGCGCTTTGGTGGGATAGCCGTTATGTTGCGCAAAGCCATAATGAGGATACAGATCATCTAAGGCTTTCATTTCTCTATCCCGAGTCACTTTAGCGAGAATAGAGGCAGCAGAAATGGCGGCGACTTTGCCATCCCCTTTTACAATGGCTCGGCAAGGCTTATCAAAACTTGGACACCGGTTACCATCCACCCAAACTTCATCAAAAGGTTGAGTCAACTGAGCCACGGCCCGCTGCATTGCCAATAGAGTTGCCTGCAAGATATTGAGCTGGTCAATCTCCTCTGGCGTAGCAAAGGCTATGGCGTAATCCAGCGCCTCAGATTTAATGGTCTCAAACAGCGCTTCTCGCTTCGCTTCAGACAGTTTTTTTGAATCATTAAGCGGCAGATCACAATCTTCTGGCAGAATCACCGCAGCCGTGACCACATTGCCAATCAGAGGTCCTCGTCCAACCTCATCTACTCCAGCAATTATTCGCGTGCTTTCACACTGTGTAAAGTCAAAGCCTAACTGACTCATGACAACCCTGCCCACTGAGCAATAGCCTCACTAGCCAGTTTTGCAGAGGGCTGCTTTAGCAGCTTGGCTTGCGCCTTAAAAGCTTGCAACTGTTTAGCCCGGTTTTGTTTGTCCACCACCAGCCGTCCTAACTCTAAGGCGATTTTTTCTGGCGTCGCCTCGGCCTGAATCAACTCAGGGACTAAGCTCTGCTGAGCCAAAATATTGGGCAATCCTATCCACTGGGTGGTGGCTAGCCGCTTCATTATCCAGTGGCTAATAGGGTGCACCTTAATCGAAAGCACCATCGGCCTTTGCATTAAGGCTGCTTCCAAAGTGGCTGTGCCTGAGGTAACAATTAGCTGGTCGGAAGCCTCCATCACGGTTTGAGCCTGTTGCATAAAAAGATGAATGGGAAGCGTAGGCGCAAACTGTTCCACAGCCTGCTGCATTCGTTGCTGAGCTTTTTCATGCACACAAGGCACAATAAATTGCATTTCAGGATAAATAATGGATAGCTTGGCAGCCGCTTGGATATAGACATCCGCCATTTTATTAATTTCGCTCATTCGAGAGCCAGGCAGAATACCGGTAAATTGTCCAGCTTCAGGCAAGCCTAATTTTTTTCTCGCCTGCTGGGCATTCGGCTGTTCTGGCACCTGATTGGCTAAAGGGTGACCGACATACTGTACTGGAATTTGGTATTTATGGTAAATTGGCGGTTCAAAGGGGAAGAGTACCAGCATGCCATCTACGGCTTGCTTAATCTTCTCTAGCCGCTTCTCCCGCCACGCCCAAACCGAAGGCCCCACATAGTGCACAGTGGGAATACCAGCAGCCTTAAGCTGTCGCTCTACGGTAAAGTTAAAGTCTGGCGCATCAATGCCAATAAAGACATCTGGCTTCAGATCAAGCAGATTTTGAATCAGGTTTTTGCGTATTTTTAACAGTTCTGGCAGGTGCTTTAGAACTTCAAACAGCCCCATAACCGATAACTTCTCCATCGGCACCCAGCTTTCAAACCCTAAGGCTTGCATCTTAGGCCCACCAATACCTACAAAACGTGCATGTGGATAACGCTGTTTGAGTTCTTGAATCAAGTCGACCCCTAGGGTATCACCTGAAGCCTCACCCGCAACAAGGGCAAAAATCGGGAAGTGTTCTGCTGACACCATATCGTTAGCGAACAATGCCTCTTTGACTATTTTTAAGAAACTGAATAAAGTCGGTCAGTGTGCCTCTTTCATCATTAAGGCTTTCTATTTCTACCAATGCTTGGTCTAAACGATAACCTGTTCGGTAAAGTGCACGATAAGCATTTTTTATTAAAACAATCTGTTCTTTGTCATAACCACGACGCTTTAATCCTTCGAGATTTAAGCCTCTAGGCCCGGCCAAATTACCTGAAACGGTAATAAAGTTAGGCACATCTTGATTAATGACACTGCCCATACCACAAAAACTGTGCGCTCCAATATGACAAAACTGATGCACTAGGGTGTAACCACCAAGAATGGCCCAATCCCCCACTGTCACATGTCCAGCCAAAGCAGAAGCATTGGCAAAAATGCAATGATTACCAATAATGCAATCATGGGCAATATGCACCCCAGCCATAACCCAGTTGTCATCGCCAATGGTGGTCTCACCGCGATCTTGAACAGTGCCTCGATTAAGTGTCACATTCTCACGAAAGGTGTTGCCATTGCCTATGACCAAGGTGGTAGGCTCCCCAGCATACTTCTTATCCTGCGGTGCCGCACCAATGGAACCAAACTGATAGAAGGTATTATTTTCACCAATCACAGTCGGCCCTTCAATCACCACATGAGGGCCAATTTTACAGCCCGCACCAATTTTGACATGGGCACCAATCACACTATAGGGGCCAATGCTCACATCATCGGCAATTTCAGCAGACGCATCAATCAAGGCAGTAGGGTGAATCATGGACATGTCTCAAAAATTAAACTTTACGCTCAGCACACAACATATCGCAAGAAGCGATTACTTTGCCATCTACACGCGTTTCGCACTCAAACTTCCAAATGCCACGCTTATTATTCACGGTTTTCACATAAAAATCTAATCGATCCCCTGGCACGGCAGGCTTACGGAAACGGCAGTTGTCTACTGCCGCCAAATAGTACATGGAGGTGCCATCTGGCTTGACCTGCTGCGTGCGAAAAGCCAAAATCCCTGTACATTGCGCCATCGCCTCAATAATCATCACCCCAGGCATAATGGGATTATTTGGGAAGTGGCCCGTAAATTGTGGCTCATTATAGGTCACATTTTTATAGCCCCTTAAAGACTCACCAGCCTCAAATTCAGTGACCCGATCAACCAATAAAAACGGGTAACGGTGGGGCAAATACTCAAAAATCTCTTTGACATTCAAAATATCTTCTGACATGTGTGCTCCTACAATAAGCGAAATTAAAAATGAGATTATACACT